>DASUAC010000256.1:0-5763 GCA_035763985.1 Jatrophihabitans sp.
GGACCGGCGCGACGGTCCGCGGCCGCAGCACGAACTCGTCCGGCAGGGCCAGTTGCAGCGCGATGGCACCGAGGATGACGGCGACCACCGCCCACCGCTGCTCGCCGCGGTGTGGCCGGATCCAGGCCGGCAGGAACGCCTCGCCACCGGCCACCGGCCGGACCGCCCAGCGCAGGAACTCCGCGCGGCGTTCCTCACCCGCACCGCCGGCCGCCTTCGTGGTCATGGCCGTATTCTGTCCCGGCGGCGGCCGGTCGGCCGGACGCCGCACGGTCGTGTCGGGCACCGGTTGTGCCTCGGCGAACCCGCCGTTGTTTCCTACCTGATTCTCAGCTTGGACGTCCGGCGGCCCAGGCTTCGGTCTCAGGCTGGGGTCTTAGCCGGTGGCCGCCGGCTGCGGCCTCAGGCGGTGGCCGGCTCCGGCACCACGACCGGCGTGCTGACCGGCTCGGTGACGGTCTCCTGCTGCCGGCTCTGCATGAACTGCCGCATGGTCCGCTCCGGTCCCCAGCGGCGGCGCATCCAGAGGTAGCAGAGGAACGCGATCGGCCCGAACGCGCTCTGCGCCGGCACGATCAGGTCGGTACGCGCGTCGAGGAAGGCCTGGGTGGCCAGCGGCGCCAGTGCCGGCACCATGGCGCCGAACACGGCGGTGAGCACCATCGCGATCGCACTGGCCGTCTTGCCGTACGCCTTGTAGGCGGTGATCACGAACAGCGCGTAGACCAGCAGGTCGCCGATGCCGATGCTCGCGTTGTACACGCCCATCCGGAAGGCCACCGAGGGGTCCAGCGGGAAACCCAGGAAGCGTTCGGCCAGCTTGTTGGTGATCGGCCACTTCAGGGTGAAGATCACGTCGTAGACGGCCAGGCCGAGCGCGAACCAGGCCACGTGCTTCAGCCGCATGCCGCCCTGGGCGTACAGGTTGGAGACGGCAACCGCGCCGAGCACCACGATGATGCTGTTCTCCACCCAGTAGATCTGCCAGCCGAGCACCGTGCCCAGCAGGGTCCGGGTCATCCAGATGTTCATCCCGAGCAGCAGCCCGACACCCAGCCAGAGGGTCGTCCGGTTGACCACCGGCCGGTAGCCGATGGTCAACGCCGAGGTGAAGGTGAGCACCAGGAAGCCGGTCAGCGCCCATTGCGGCAGCACGACGTAGAGCAGCGGCAGCGTGACCAGGAAGCAGAACAGGATCACGATGTCGCGGCCGTTGAACGTCCCGATCGGCGGCCGTTCCTGGCGCACCCTGTTCAGGTAGACCAAGGCCAGCACGTTGGTGGCCAGCGTCGCGGTGACGGCCACGATCAGCTCGAAGACCGTGGGGTAAAGCAGTTCCATGGCACTCTCCCGATCAGGCCGGCCGGCCGACGAACGTGGTTTCGTGCAGGTCACTGCGCAGCGGCCGTAGCGACTGCGCCTGGTCGTCGTCGACGACGCTGAGGTGTACGTCCAATCCACGAGCGGCGAAGTGGTCCAGCACCTCAGGCTCGCTCAGTCCGGTCAGCGCGGCGACCGGCAGGGTGAGCTGCAGCCGGCCGTCGACCACCTGGGCGCGGAACCGGGCCGGCAGCGGCTGGCTGGGCAGCGACTCCACCGCCTCGGCGAGCGCTCGCGGTGTCACCAGCTCGTCGCCGAGCCGCAGCAGGTGATCCGCCTTGCCGACGATGGCGCTGGTGGCCGGCACGCCGGCGACCTCGCAGGTCAGTTCGGCATCGGGCAGCCGGTAGACCACGTCCCGGGTGTCGTAGCGGAACACCGGCATGCATTCGCGGTAGGGGAAGTACGGGGTGATCACGACCGTGCCCGGCTCACCCGGGCCGGCCGGCGCGCCGGTCTCCAGGCCGAGCACCTCGACCATCCCCATGTTGATGTCGTGGTGCAGGTGGCCCTGGCTGCAGGTGCTGGCCGAGACCGGTATCACCTCGGTCATCCCGAACACGTCGTTCAGCCGCGGGCCGCCGAAGGTCTGCTGGGCGGCCTCTCGCAGCGTGCTGGTCAGCACCTCGCCGCCGACGTCGATGCGGCGCAACCGGAAGTCGCTCGGGCTCGTCCCGCGCCGGCGCGCGGCCGTCACCAGCTCGGCCAGGTAGCTGGGCGGCGCCGCCAGCAGCGTCACGCCGCCGTCGATCAGGCTGTCCAGGGACTCGTCCGGCGGGATCACGCCGAGCAGCCGGGAGCGGGCACCGGCCAGCCGGCAGACGGCCGTGTTCAGGTGCACCGCCGCGGTTGCCCGGGAGCTGGTGTTGACCTGCATCAGGTCGGTCGGCCGGATCTCGTCGCGGAGGATGCAGGACAGCGCGCTGAGGCCGGACCACAGTTCCAGCTCGTAGCGCGACATCCAGATCTCGGCGGGCCTTCCGGTGGTGCCGGTGGTACGGGTGCTCAGGTGCGGGGCCACCCCCGAGCACTGGAAGTCTGCTTGCCGGTCGACCAGATCCCGTTTCACGGTAACCGGAATCGTGCGCAGCATCTCCTGGTCGAAGCGGTCCGGATCCACCCCGGCCGCGGCGAACCGGCGGGCGTAGAACGGCGACCGGTCGGCCAGTCGGCGCGCGGTCCGGCGCAGTGCGCGGTCGGCGAACTCCCGCCGTGCCTCCGGATCGGCGAACGGGCCGTCGATCAGCGCTCCGACGTCGGCACCCGGCTCACCGAACTCCGCGATGGTGGCCAGCGCATCGTTCACCAGCCGAGCCAGGTTGGCCGTGTCGAGCTTGCGCCCCCAGACCATGCCCAGTGCCATCCGGAACTGCCGGATACCTGTCTCGAACATGTGCCGTTTCTCCTTTACGCGCTGGACCATTCGAGCCGGAAGGCCGGTGCCGCCGAGGTGGCCGACACCGGCCTTGAACTCCTGGGATCAGAAGTCGGTGCCGACTGCCGTGGCGAACAGGACCGCAGTGAGCGAACCCATCGCGTAGCGGGCGTGCTTGACGCTGCGAATGAGAGATGCCATGGTGCACCTCCTTCCCGGGGCATTCGTAGTTGAGGTCTCAGCCCTGATGAGCCGAAACCGACGAAGTTAGTTCTGGACGATGACCTTGAGATTCATCTCGGGGTGCACCGTGCAGGTCATGAGGTACGTGCCGGGTGTGTTCCAGGTGCCGGTGGTGTAGCTCTGGTTCCGCTCGAGCATCACCCGCGGACTCACCGGTTCCTTGTCCGGCACCGACAGGTGTGCGTCGTTACCGGGACCGATGATGTGAATCCACCGGGAATCATTGGTGAAAGTGATCGTCTGGCCGCGGTGGACGGTGAGCGTGGTGGTGCTGAACCCCTCGTGCTCCATGCCGATGGCCTTCGCGGGTTTCGCGTGCACCGGGGCACTGAAGGGCGGCAGGAAGATCCCGGCGACCAGCACCGAGACTCCGAGCAGTACTTTGGGGAAAACCATGAGATGCCCCCGCGGCGTCGCCAGCCGGCCGGACATAGTGGGACGACCGGTGCTCGGTCTGCTGTTAGCCGGGCCTCCTGGCTATCTCACTACGCCCATTCGGCGTTTGATGAGGCATTGAGTGAAGCATGCCGCGAACTGCCTAACACCGTGCCGAAACAAACGTGGAAATTCGTAGACTTTCGCAGAATCGCCGCGGGCGGCCGGATGCCGGCGCACGACGTCGCTGCGGGGTTCAGCGCTGCAGGGTTCAGCGCTGGGCCGGTCGTCAGCGGCAGGGCCGGTCGTCAACGCTGAGCCGGTCGTCAGCGGCAGGGCCGGTCGTCAGCGGCAGGGCCCGGTCGTCAGCGCTGAGCCGGTCGTCAGCGGCAGGGCCCGGTCGTCAACGCTGCGCGCGGGCTGGCGTGGGCTCGGCGCCACGGCTTCCGGTCCTGCGCCGGCGCAGCACCCAAGCGCGACCGGCGAGTCCGACCGCGAACATGGCCAGCCCGGCGACGGCGGACCGCCACGGCAGCGCGGCGACCAGCACCAGGCAGCCGGCCACCCCGAGCAGGTTCAGCAACCGGGGCCAGCGTCGTCGCTCCGGTGGCTGGGTGGCCGCGGCGGCATTGGCGATCGCGTAGTACACCAGCACGCCGAAGGAGGAAAAGCCGATGACACCGCGCAGGTCGACGGTGAGCACCAGCAGGCTGACCAGTACGGCGAGCACGGACTCGGCACGGTGCGGTACTCGGTAGCGCGGGTGCACCGCGGCGAGCCAACCCGGCAGGTCGCGATGCCTGGCCATGGCCAGCGTGGTCCGGCCGACCCCGGCGATCAGCGCGAGCAGCGCGCCGAGGCTGGCCAGCGCGGCCCCGACTCGTACCACTGGGGCGAGGGCACCGACGCCGGCCGCATGCACGGCATCGGCGAGTGGTGCGGACGCGGCGGCCAGCCGTGCCGGTCCGGCTGCCAGCAACGCCGAGACACCGACCAGCAGGTAGACCACGATGGTGATCGCCAGCGCCAGTGGGATCGCCCGGGGAATGGTGCGCTGTGGGTCGCGAACCTCCTCCCCCATGGTGGCGATGCGCGCGTAGCCGGCGAAGGCGAAGAACAGCAGTCCAGCCGACTGCAGCACGCCGTACCACCCGCCGCTGCCCAGCGCCTGCCAGCCGCCGAGGTTGCCCGCACTCGGGTTTCCGAAGACCGCGATACCCAGTACCAGCACGGCGAGCACCAGCAGCGTCGCGGTGACCAGCACCCGGGTCAGCGCCGCGGTCTTGGTCACGCCGCGGCAGTTCAGCGCGGCCAGTGCCAGCACCGCGATGGTCGCGGTCACCCGCTGCGCCCACCACGGGCCGGGAACCGCGTAGGAGGCGAAGGTCAGCGCCATCGCCGCGCACGAGGCGGTCTTGCCGATGACGAAACCCCAGCCGGCGGTGAACCCCCACCACGGGCCGAGCCGCTCCCGTCCGTAGATGTAGGTCCCGCCCGATGTCGGGAATTCGGCGGCAAGTTGCGCCGACGCGGTCGCGTTGCAGTACGCGATCACCGCCGCTATCGCCAGCCCGATCAGCAGCCCGGTGCCCGCCACCTTCGCGGCCGGCCCGAACGCGGCGTAGACCCCTGCCCCGATCATCGAACCCAGCCCGATGATCACCGCGTCGGCCACGCCCAGCCGACGGGCCAGCGCCTGGCTCGAGTCGCTCACCACATCGCCTCACCAACCGCCCGGTGCAGTTGCCGGCGTGGCCGCCGGTCAGGCTGACCTAGTCGGTCGAGTCGGTGCAACCGGCGTAACCGATCGAGTTGGCGTGGCCGCCGATCGAACCTCGGCAGCGGCGCGCCGTGTCCGAGAGGGTGGCAGGCCAGCATGGCCCACACGCTAGCCGCGACCACCGACAGGACTCTCGGCCGAACCAGGCCGCGCCGATCCATCCGATATCTGCGCCTCGCCTTGTGGAGGGCTTCCGCTGTCGACGAGTAACTCGGGGTGGTGGAAGTAGTTCCGTTGGGGTCGCCCGTCGGCGTGCCAGGGTGGTGGTTGCCAGTGCGGTACGCCGTCGATCATGACCGTGCGCCAATTTTGTTTCGGCGCCTCTGTGTTGTGATACCCGCAGGCGATGGCCAGGTTACTGACTGATCGTTAAGCTGCCCCCTTGTGACGATGGTGCGCGCGGCGGCGGTTTACGCCCGGATCAGTAGCGATGTGGAGGGTTCCGGCTTGGGTGTGGCCCGGCAGTTGGAGGACTGCCGCAAGCTGGCCGACTCACTCGGTTGGCCGGTGGCCGAGGAGTACGTGGACAACGACCTGTCGGCCTACTCGGGCAAACGCCGGCCGGGATATGAGCGGATGCTGGCCGATCTGCGCGACGGTGAGCGGGACG
>DASUAC010000257.1:0-5315 GCA_035763985.1 Jatrophihabitans sp.
TCCAGGCTGGCCTGCGGCACCGGTCCCGGCGCGGCCCGCAACACCGCCATGAGCAGGCCGCGTACCTGCCGATCGGTGCCGGCAAACCGCTGCGGACGGACCGCCGGGCCGGTGTACGGCGGGCAGCCGGCCAGCCGCCAGGCGCACTGCTGCCGCAGCGGACAGCGGGGGCAGGCCGGTTGGCCGGCCGTGCAGACCAGCGCGCCGAGTTCCATCACCGCGGCGCAGAACCGCGCGGCGGCAGCGTCGGCAGCCGGCAGCAGCCGCTCCATCGCGGCCAGGTCACGTCCGGTCGCCGGCGGCCCCGGCTGGCCCTGGCCGTCGATCGCCCGGGCCAGCACCCGCCGGACGTTGATGTCCACCACCGCGGCGCGCCGGCCGTAGGCGAAGGCCAGTACCGCCCGGGCGGTGTAGGCACCCACCCCGGGCAGCGCGAGCAACTCGGACAGTTGGTCCGGCACCCGGCCGCCGTGCTCTGCCGTGATCGCGCTGGCGCAGGCGTGCAACCGCAGCGCCCGGCGCGGGTAGCCCAGCCGGTCCCACATCCGCACCGCCTCGCCCGGCTGGTCCGCCGCCAGGTCGGCCGGTTCCGGCCAGCGCTCCAGCCAGGCCCGGTACGCGGGCAGCACCCGGCTGACCGGCGTCTGCTGCAGCATCACCTCGCTGACCAGCACCGCCCAGGGCGAGGTGCCGGGACGGCGCCACGGCAGTGCCCGGGCGTGCTCGCCGAACCACTCGATGACCGGATCGACGAGCTGCTGGCTGGCTGGCATGGCCAGCCCATGGTGACACGGCGGCGAGCGCGCAGGACGATCGACCGCCCTCGGCGAGCGTCGGGGCGAGCGACCCGCGGCCCGCCGGACGTCGCGGGGCGACCGATCCGCGGCCCCGGCGAAGGTCGTGCAGGGATCGCCGGAGGAGACATCGGCGGCGCCTCACCGACGCCGAGAAGACGTTCTACTACGTTTGGGGCACCCATGCTGCATCCGGTCGGTGATCTGGCCCCGTCCGTCTACTGGCGACGGCGGGCGATACTGCTTGCCGCGTTGCTGCTGGCCGGAGTGAGCTGTTACGCGATCTTCTTCCGCGGCGGCGGCGATGCGCCGGCCGGTGGCGGCGGCTTCGCCGCGTCCGCCGGGAGCCGGCCCGTCAGCAGTTCCTCGGCACCGCAGACCGACTCCGGCTCGCCGGCCTCGACCAGCACGGCCGCGCAGGCCTGTCCGATGAGCCAACTGGCGATCACGGCGGCCACCTCGGCCGGCAGCTATCCGGCCGGAGCCAAGCCCACGGTCGCGATCGTGGTGACCAACAAGGGACCGGCGGCGTGCGTCCAGGACCTCTCGGACGGCCAGATCGAGTTGCGCGTCTACAACGGCAGCGCCCGGGTCTGGGGGAGCCACGACTGCGCCATCCAGCCGGGTACGGCACCGGCCACGCTGCCGGTCGGCCAGCCGATCCGGCGGGAGATCGAGTGGTCCGGGCTCTCCTCCCGGCCGGCCTGCGCCGGCACCCGGACCCGGGTGCCGGCCGGCCGGTACACACTGTTCGCCTACCTGGCCGGCCACCAGGGCAGCACCACCACCTTCACCCTGGCCGGTTAGTACTTCCGAGCGGACGGCGCGCGGATCCGGAGCGGCTGGTTGATATCGGGGCCGCCAACCATCAAGGTGACCCCCATGGTGACTACGCCGAGCACGCCGACCCAACCGGTCGAGGACTACCGGGCACTGAGGATCGAGACAAACGGCATCAATGTGATCTCCGATGCCGAGCGCAAGGGCGTCCCGCGGCAGCTGTTCTGGCCCTGGTTCGGCGCCAACGTATCGGTGTTCGCGCTGAGCTACGGCTCGTTCGGGCTCAGCTTCGGGGTGTCGTTCTGGCAGGCGCTGATCGCCGGGGTGCTCGGCATCACCCTGTCGTTCCTGCTGTGCGGCTTCATCGCGCTGGCCGGCAAACGCGGTTCGGCACCGACGATGGTGCTCAGCCGGGCGCCGTTCGGGGTGCGCGGCAACGTCCTGCCGGCGTTGCTGTCCTGGGTGCTCACCGTGGGCTGGGAGACGGTGCTGACCATCCTCGCCACGCTGGCCACGGCCACCGTGTTCGACCGGCTGGGCTGGAGCGCGGGCACCGGCACCAAGGTGGTGGCGCTCATCGTGGTGGCCGGGCTGACGATTGCCTCCGGCGTGATGGGCTTCGACCTGATCATGCGGCTGCAGGTGGTGATCACGGTGGTCACCGGAGTGCTCACCGTGGTGTACATCGTTCTGGTTCTCGACAAGATCCACTGGTCGAAGGTGTCCGCGCTGCCGTCCGGATCCGCGCAGCACGTGATCGGCTGCTTCGTGTTCTTCCTGACCGGTTTCGGGTTGGGGTGGGTGATCGCCGCGGCGGACTACTCCCGCTACCTGCCGCGGACGTCCTCCAGCGCCGGGGTGGTCGGCTGGACCACGTTCGGCGGTGCGGTGGCGCCGGCGGTGCTGGTGTTGTTCGGCCTGCTGCTGGCCGGCTCGTCGGACAGCCTCAACAGCGCGATCGCCGCGGACCCGATCGGGGCGCTGGCCACCGAGCTGGACACCTGGGCGCTGGTGCCGTTCCTGATCGTGGTGGTGCTCGGCCTGATCGGCGGTGCGGTGCTGGACATCTACTCCTCCGGGCTGGCCCTGCTCACCGCCGGCATCCGGTTGCCGCGACCGGCCGCGGCCGCCATCGACGGCGTGATCATGGTGGCCGGCTCGGTGTACGTGATCTTCTTCGGCAAGAACTTCTTCCTGCAGTTCCAGGGCTTCCTGATCACGCTCGGGGTGCCGGTGGCGGTCTGGTGCGGGATCATGCTGGCCGATCTGCTGCTGCGCCGGCGGGACTACGCCGAGGCCGACCTGTTCGACCCACGCGGCCGGTACGGCAGCGTGCGGCCGGTGCCGATCCTGGCGATGCTCGTCGGCACCGTGCTCGGCTGGGGACTGGTCACCAACACCTACGCCAGTTGGCTGACCTGGCAGGGCTACCTGCTCTCCCCGTTCGGGCTGGGCGGCAAGCAGGGCAGCTGGGCGTACGCCAACCTCGGCGTGCTGCTCGCGCTGGCGCTCGGCTTCGTGGTCACCCTGGTCGCCGACCGTGGCCCGGTGCGGCGGCAGGAGTCGATGGCCGGGTGACCGGTCACTTGGCCGTGATCGATCTGCAGCAGGTGTTCGCCGATCCGGCCAGCGACTGGTTCGCACCCCGGTTCGCCGAGGTGCTGGAACCGGTGCGACGGCTGGTGGCGGCCTACCAGCCGGCGGTGACCTTCACCCGGTTCGTGGCACCGGCCGAACCGGCCGGCGCCTGGCGGGAGTACTACCGGCAGTGGCCGTTCGCCCTGCAGCCGCCGGACGCCGCGCTCTACCGCTTGGTCGAACCGTTCGCCGACCGGCCCAGCCTGGCCGGGTCGAACCTGGGCCAATGGGGTCCGGAGCTGGCCGCCCGGGTGGCCGGCGAGCTGGTGCTGGCCGGCGTGACCACCGACTGCTGCGTGCTGTCCACCGCGCTCGCCGCGGCCGACGCCGGGGTGAAGGTGCGGGTGGTCACCGACGCCTGTGCCGGCTCCACCGACGTCAATCACGAGCGGGCGCTGGCGATCATGGACCTGTACGCGCCGCTGGTCGAGTTGACGACCGTCGCCGAGCTGGTCGGACCGGAATAGCGACGGCCGGTCGGGTGCTTGTCCTGGCGGTGAGTTTCGGCCGTCGGCGAAGGGAGTAGCTCGTGCGAATCGGGGTAATCGGCACCGGCAACATCGGTGGCACGGTGGGCACGGCGTTGGCCCGGGCCGGCCATGAGGTGACGCTGGGCTCGCGGCATCCGTCCGGCGAATCGGTGTCGGGTGTCCGGGTGGCGGATGTGGCGGGTGCGCTGGCCGGCGCGGAGGTGGTGCTGCTGGCGCTGCCGGCCGGCGCGGTCGGCGAGTTCCTTGCCGAACACGCCGGGACGCTGGCCGGCAAGCTGGTCATCGACGCCACCAACCGGATCGGCGCGCCGGTGGCCAACGCCGCGGCACAGCTGGCCGAGGCGGCACCGGATGCTCGATATGCCCGCGCCTTCAACACCCTGGGCTGGGAGAACTTCGCCGACCCGGTCTTCGACGGCGAGCCGGCCGACCTGTTCTTCTCCTGCGCGCAGGCCGATCATCCGGTGCTGGAGCAGCTGATCGCCGACGTCGGGTTGCGTCCGGCCTACCTCGGCGAGGGCAAGCAGGACGTGGTGGACGGCGCGCTGCCGCTGTGGTTCGCACTGGTCCAGGCCGGCGGCGGCAACCGGCGGCTGGCGTTCCGGGTGCTGCGCAAGTAACCGCGGCTCGTCCGCCCGGGTAATGCGGCTTGCGGGCGTACCAGGCTGAACCAATCCGAGATCACCTCCGTGACCGCTGACGGTGGCGATGACGCGCCAGGGGGACGCGCCGCCCACCCGAGGTTCAAGGAGGCAGCAATGAACGCTGCGACACGGTTGCGCCGTTCCACGGTGCTGGTAGCTGCCGGCGGCATGCTGGCGCTGGCCGGGGTGGCCGCCGGGCCGGCCGGCGCGGCGACCGGGCTCACCGGCCCCGGTCACCGGTTCGACGACGGTTACTCCCAGATCAACCTGGTCTCCGACCTGCCCGGCATCGCCCAGTTGCAGGACCCGAACCTGGTCAACGCCTGGGGGTTGTCCTCGTCGCCGACCAGCCCGCTCTGGGTGTCCGACAACGGCAGCGACCGGACCACCCTGTACACCGGCGCGGTCTCCGGAAAGCCCGCGAGCATCGTGCCGCTGGTGGTCTCGATACCCGGTGGCGCGCCGACCGGCCAGGTGTTCAACAGCACCAGCGATTTCCAGTTGCCGACCGGCGGCAAGGCATTCTTCATCTTCGCCGGCGAGGGCGGCCGGCTGAGCGCCTGGAACCCCGCCCAGGGCACCTCGGCGGTGCTGGTGTCGCCGAGCAGGGGCGGCGTCTACAAGGGCCTGGCGCTGCTGTCCACCGCGCACGGCAACCGGCTGCTGGCGACCAACTTCCACGCCGGCCGGGTCGAGATGTTCGACGGCTCGTTCCACCGGATGCCGTCCGCCGGCCGGTTCCGCAGCGTCGGCATCCCGCACGGTTACGCGCCGTTCAACGTGGCGGTGCTGGGGAATCGGGTCTTCGTCAGCTACGCCAAGCAGGACGCCGCGCGGCACGACGACGTGGCGGGCGCCGGGCACGGCTTCGTCAACGTCTTCGACCTGACCGGACGCTTCGAGCAGCGGTTCGCCACCCGCGGCGTGCTGAACTCGCCGTGGGCGATGATCGTGGCCCCGCAGGGCTT
>DASUAC010000258.1:0-12984 GCA_035763985.1 Jatrophihabitans sp.
CTGTTCGCGGCCTTCCTCGGCGACAACCCGATCCAGGCGCTGCTCGGCCCGCGGGCGCTGTCCCAACTCCCGCCGGGTGACGCGAACACACTGACCGGCAAGGAGTTCTTCCCCGGGCTGATCTCCCAGCCGTTCCATCACGGCCTGGTGATCGTGTTCGCGATGGCGATCGCGATGTCGCTGGTCGGCGCCGCCGCCTCGCTGCTCCGCGGCACCCGGTACGTGCACGACGAGGCGGCCGCGGCACCTCGCGAACAGGCCACCGCGACGCGCTGAGCCAAGGCGTCGACCGTGAACCGCGGCGGTCGACCGTGAACCGCGGCGGTCGATCAGCCGACGACGACGATCAGCGGCCGGCGAAGAGCGGCGGCAGGACCAGCAGCATGCTCACCGACCAGGTCAGGTGGGTGAGGATCGGAGCCAGCAGGCCGCCGGAGGCGCGACGCTGCAGGCCGAGCACCGCGCCGAGGGTGAACGCGGCGAACACCAGCATCGGGTTGCCGGTCGCCGCGGTGGCGGCCGCGTAGACCACGGTGGATATCAGCACCGGCTGCCGGACGCCGATCGCGGCGTACAACCCGCCTCGGAAGAACACCTCCTCGGTGATGCCGTTCAGCACGGTGACCAGCACCAGCAGCGGCAGCGACCCGCGTCGGGCCAGCGCCAGCACCCGCTGGGTGTAGTCGGCCAACGGCTGGATCTCGCGGACCACCAGCGCGCCGAGCACGAAGACCACCACGAACGCGACGCCGATCACGAACGGGCTGAGCACCGGCCGGCGCAGCACGCCACGGACCGGCAGCCTGCCCAGGTGCAACGGCCCGGAGGCCAGGCCGCCCAGCAGCCAGACCGTGCCGAGCGCGCCGGTGAGCGGATAGAACGCGGCGTCACCGGGCCGCACCGACAACGACACCGCCAGCAGCACCGTGCCCAGCACCAGCACCGCGGCCACCACCAGGCGACGGCGCCGGAACGCCGAATCGGGTTGCCGATGATCCCGCGGCACCTTCTCGATCAGGGCACGGTCGATCAGGGCACGCCGCAGCCACCAGCCGACACCGGCGGCCCGGCTCACTCGATGGCCCGGCTCACTCGATGGCTGCCGCGGCCGGGCCTGCCGCGGCCAGCGCCTCGGCCCGTTCGGCCAGCGCCGCTCGTACCGCCTCGTCATAGCCCATCGGACGTCCGGGTACGACCGCGGTGATGGCGTCGTCCCGCACCACCACCTCGGTGGTCATCGAGTCCACCAGGTTGCGGGCAGTGGCCAGATCGACGTCGGTGACCAGCGCCAGCCAGGCCGACGACAGCCGGGGGCTGAGCAGCGGCACGTCGAAGACCGGCAAGGACCGGTGCCGCTGAATCCGCGCCGCGCGGCGCAGCATGTCCACGTACCGCAGCACCTCCGGACCGCCGATCTCGTACACCGCGCTGCCGGGTGTGTCGTCGTCCAGTACCGCGACCAGGTAGCGGATCACGTCGGCGAGCGCGATCGGCTGGGTACGGGTGTTCACCCAGCGCGGCGCGATCATCACCGGGAGATGGTCGACCAACTGCCGGGTGATCTCCCAGGAGATGCCGCCGTGCCCGATCACCACGGCGGCCCGCAGCACGGTCACCGGCACCCCGGCGGCACCGAGCAGCGATTCCACCGCTCGGCGGGACCGCAGGTGCGGCGACAGCGCGGCCTGCTCGGCACCCAGGCCACCGAGGTAGATGATCCGGCGCACCCCGGCCCGTGCCGCCTGCTGGCCGAACGCCCGCGCCGCGGCCGCGTCCAGCTGCTCGAAGTCCGCCGAGGCCAGCGAATGAACCAGGTAGTAAGCGGTGTGCACGCCGGCCAGCGGCTCGGCCAGGGTCTGCGGACGGTGCACGTCCCCCGGCACCGGGTCGCCGGCACCGGCATAGTGCTCCGGCCGCCTGGTCATCGCCCGTACCGGATGGCCGGCCCGGACGAGCGCGGCGGCCAGTCTCGAACCGATGAACCCGGACGCTCCCGTTACCAGCAGTTGCCTATCCATGATCAGCGGTAACCAAGGCCGCCAGTCGCTTGCGCAATTCTCTGCCGGAATTGACTGATTGCTGGCATCCGTCCTCCGTCTCGCGGCATTCCGGACGGCTCCGCACTTGTGCAAACACCCGGATGGTCTCAGGATATCGGGGCCGGACGGTGAAGTCCGGTTCTTGTTAATCGAAGGAGCCCGCCACGATGCGTGTCTTGAGAACCAACGCTTCCCGACTCGCGGTTGCCGCCGTTGCGGCCACCGCGCTGGGAGCTTCGCTCGCCGCGACGGCGACCACCGCAGCGAGCGTGTCGGCCGCCCCGGCCGCCGCCCATGCGGTGAAGCCGATCCCCGCGGTGAGCCATCACGTCCTCGCGCAGACCCTGGCCTTCCCGCCGGACACCGCGTACTGCCGGACGAACATCGGCATCTCCTGCTACTCGCCGATCCAGTACCGCCAGGCCTACGACCTGAACCCGCTCTACCAGGCCGGCGACACCGGCAAGGGCCGCACCATCGCCATCGTCGACGCGTTCGGCTCGCCGACCATCGCCAACGACCTCGCGGTGTTCGACGCCCAGTACGGCATCCAGGCCCCGCCGTCGCTGCAGATCATCCAGCCGGCCGGCGCCGTGCCGCCGTTCGACCCGAGCAACGGCGACATGATCAGCTGGGCGACCGAGACCACGCTGGACGTGGAGTACGCGCACGCGGTCGCGCCGGACGCCAACATCCTGCTGGTCGAGACCCCGGTGGCCGAGACCGAGGGCGTCACCGGCCTGCCGGAGATGATGACGGCCGAGAACTACGTGATCAACAACCACCTGGCCGACGTGATCAGCCAGAGCTTCGGCGCCACCGAGAACACCTTCCCGGACAAGCAGAGCATCCTCGACCTGCGCTACGCCTTCGAGAACGCGGCGGCCAACGGCGTGACCGTGCTGGCCTCCTCCGGTGACACCGGCGCCACCAACTACGAGAACGACCTCAGCAACGTCTACCCGTACCCGGTCAACTCCTGGCCGTCGGCCGACCCGCTGGTGACCAGCATCGGTGGCACCCAGCTGGACCTGGACGCCGACGGCAACCGGATCGCGCCGGACCGGGCCTGGAACGACGGCTACGGCGCCACCGGCGGCGGCCTGAGCCAGGTGTTCAGCCGGCCGGCCTACCAGGCGACGGTCAAGTCGGTGGTGGGCGACAGCCGCGGCACCCCGGACATCTCGGCCTCGGCCGCGGTGGACGGCGCGGCGATCCTCTACTACACGTTCAGCCGGCCTGGCTGGCACCTGGTGGGTGGCACCAGCGAGGCGGCGCCGATCTTCTCCGGCATCGTGGCGCTGACCGCGCAGCTGGCCGGTCACCGGCTCGGCCTGATCAACCCGCAGCTGTACCACATGAACGCCTCGCACCGGGACGGCATCGTTGACGTCACCACCGGCGACAACAGCTTCGCCGGCGTCACCGGCTACCCGGCCACCCCGGGCTACGACCTGAGCACCGGCGTCGGCACCTTCGACGCGGCCAAGTTCGTGCCCGAACTGGCCCAGGTCAGCCCGGTCCACGGCTGGTGATGTTGCCAGTACTACCTGGTTAAATCGCACATAACCGGCGATCCCGGGTTCGGCCGCAGCGGCCGGACCCGGGATCGCCGCATTCCGGAGGCAATTGAGCCATGCTCAACTGCCCGGCCCGTCGAGACCGGATCGTGGGATAGAACACCGGATCGTCTGATAGAACATCACTGCGCATGGTTCAGAAGCGGAGCCGGCGTAATGCACGACTTTGGGTCGTAATTGGTAAGGGCCGTTGATGGATCGAACCGAGATGCTGGAGCTCTCCCGCGAGTTCGCCGGCCTGGCCGCGCAGATCGCCGGGCCGGGAGACAACCAGGCATCCGCACAAGGCATGATCGACCTAGCCGTCAAGACCGTGACCGGCACCCGGTACGCGACGGTGTCGGTGCTGCGCGGCCGGCAGAGTCAGCCGCTGGCCGCCTCCGACCCGGTCGGTGAGCAGCTGGAGAAGCTGCAGAACCAGCTGGACGAGGGCCCCAGCCTGGCCGCCGTCCGGCTGGATCAGGACATCGTCAGCCCCGACCTGGCGCATGACACCCGCTGGCCGCGGTTCGCCGAGCTGGCCGGCCGGGCCACCGGGGTGAGCAGCGTGCTGTCGTTCCGGCTCGCCGGCAGCCACCCGTCCGTGCTGACCTTCTACGGCGCCGAGCCGGGCGGGTTCACCGACGAGGCCGTGCACACGGCGACCATCTTCGCTGCCCAGGCCACCACCCTGGTCGCCCTGCTGGCCGCCGAGGACCACTCGGCGAACCTGGAGACGGCGCTGCAGAGCAGCCGGGAGATCGGCATGGCGCTGGGCATCCTGATGGCGCACCGGAAGGTGACCAACGAGGACGCCTTCGACCTGCTGCGCTCGGCCAGCCAGAACCTGCACCGCAAGCTGCGGGACGTGGCCATCGAGGTGATGGAGACCGGCACCCTGCCGGACCTGCCGGCCAAGCGCACCGAGACGCCCTAGCCGGGTACGCCTAACGGCGGGCCGATTGTGCGGCCGTCCCGGCGGCTCAGAGGCTCGGCCAGCTCAGCCGGGGCTCGTCCCCTATCGCACCGGCCGGAACCCCGTCCGCGCCGGCCGGAACGCCGTCCGCACCGACCGGAACCCCGTCCACGGCGCCGGGCCACCGCAGATCCTCCGACGACCCGCGCCGGCCGTCCAGCAGCCGGGCCAGCGCCATCGCGTCGTACGGCGCGTGCACCTTCACGTCGTTGTCGAAGTAGGTGTGGACGTCCAGCCCGTGCGCCAGCCAGCCGCGAATCCGGTTCGCCCAGCCGGCCAGCTCGGTCTCGGTGTACCCGCTGACGTAGAGCTCCTGGGCGCCGTGCAGCCGGACGTAGACGAAGTCGGCGGTGACCGCGTCGAACTGCGGCCACTTGCCTGCGGTATCCGCGATCACCGCGGCGACCCGGTACTCGGCCAGCAGCTCCAGGAACGCCGGGGCCTTGAAGCTGTCGTGCCGTACCTCCATGGCATGCCGGAGCGGCCGGTCCTGGCCGGTGCCGGTCCAGGCCCGGCCGGCCAGCCGCTCGTCGTGCCGCCGGGCCAGGTACGCGGCCTCGCCGGTGGAGCGCGGCAGGCCGTCCAGGAACCGCCGGATCCGCACGGCGTCGAAGGCGAAGTTCGGCGGCAACTGCCAGAGCAGCGGGCCGAGCTTGGCGCCGAGCGCGAGCACCCCACTGGCCAGGAAGTTCGGCACCGTGTGCTCGACGTCGGTGAGCCGTTTGAGGTGGGTGATGAACCGGCCACCCTTGACCGCGAAGCAGAAGTCGTCCGGCGTCTCGGCGACCCACCGGTGATAGCTGGTCGGCCGCTGCAGCCGGTAGAACGAGCTGTTGATCTCGATCGAGTTCAGCCGGCTGGCCGCGTAGCGCAGCTCGGCGTGGTGCGGTAACCCGGGCGGGTAGAAGCTGCCCCGCCACGGCGGATAGTTCCAGCCGGAGATGCCCACCCACGCGGCCATGCCGTCAACCTAGCGTGCTCGGACTACAGCCGGCGGAGCCGTTCCAGCAGCGGCTGGGCGGCCTCGTCCAGGAAGCGCCGCTGGTGCTCGTCGCCGACCTGCACCACCGCCACGTCGGTGAAGCCGGCGTCCAGGAACGGCCGGACCGACTCGGCGAGCTCGTCCAGATCCGGGCCGCAGGCGATCGAATCGGCGACGTCGTCCGGCCGGACGAACTGGCTCGCGCTCTCGAACGCCGCCGGGGTCGGCAGGTCGGCATTGACCTTCCAGCCGCCGCCGAACCAGCGGAACAGCCGGTGCGCCCGGCGGACCGCCTCGTCCTTGTCCGGGCCCCAGCAGATCGGGATCTGGCCGATCTTGCGGGATTCGGCCTGGCCGGCGTCCCGGGCCGACTGCCAGCCGGTCACCAGCTCCGGCTCCGGCTCGACCGCGATCATGTGGTCGGCGGTCGGGGCGAACCGGCTGATCGAGCCGTCCCCGGAGACCGCGACGGCCAACGGCACTCCGCCGTCCGGCACGTCCCAGAGCTTGGCCGAGTCGGCCCGGAAGTGCTCGCCGACCCAGGTGGTCTGCTCGCCGGACTGCAGTGCCCGGATCAGCTGGATCGCCTCCAGCAGCATGTCCTGGCGCACCGAGGCGATCGGCCAGCCGCGGCCGACCACGTGCTCGTTCAGGTTCTCCCCCGACCCCAGCCCGAGCACGAACCGGTTGTCCGAGAGCAGGCCGAGGGTGGCCGCCTTCTGCGCCACCACCACCGGGTGGTAGCGCATCGTCGGGCAGGTCACGTAGGTCATCAGCTCCAGCCGCTCGGTGGCCTGCGCCACCGCGCCGAGCACCGCCCAGGCGTACGGCGAGTGACCCATCTCCTCCAGCCAGGGAAAGTAGTGGTCGCTGGAGACCGCGAAGTCGAAGCCGGCCCGCTCGGCACCCACCGCGTAGGACACCAGCTGCTTCGGCCCGCTCTGCTCGGTCATCAGGGTGTAGCCGAACCGGGTCACGCCTGCCCTCCCAACCAAGGGTGTTCGGTGCTGTGCAGCAGCAGCTCGCGCGGGTCGGCGTAGGTGGCGAAGGCGCCCGCCTCGAGCAGTTCGGCGGCGCTGGTGCCGCCGCACTCCAGGCCGATGCACGGGACGCCGAGCGCGCTGCTGGCATGTACGTCCCACACCGCGTCGCCGATGAAGAGCGCCTCCTGCGCGGAGAGTTCCGACTTGGCCAGCGCCACCTCCAGGATGTCCGGCGCGGGCTTGCTGGCGTCGGCGTCGGACGAGCTGGTCGCCACGTCGATCGCGTCGTCGCAGTCCAGCACCTGCCGCAGCACCGCGA
Organism: Jatrophihabitans sp.; assembly: GCA_035763985.1. Classification (GTDB taxonomy): domain Bacteria; phylum Actinomycetota; class Actinomycetes; order Mycobacteriales; family Jatrophihabitantaceae; genus Jatrophihabitans_A. The sequence goes on from DASUAC010000258.1 coordinate 6,859, forward strand.
GCTCGCGCTCCTTCGCCGAGGACGCGAGCACCGTCACCAGCCCGGCGTCGTGGCAGCGCCGCAGCAAGGTACGGGCGCCGGGCAGCCGGCGGAGCTGCGGCCAGTACGCCGAGTACAGCGCGTCATGGCTGGCCGACAACGCCTCCACATCGACGCCGGCGGCGTCCACTCCCGGGGTCTCGCCGAGCACGTTGCTCACCAGATTGTCCGAGCCCATGCCCACCGATCGATGGATGACCGCCATCTCGGCGTCGATGTCGTAGTGGCGAAAGGCCTGCCACCAGCACAGCGTGTGGATGAAGGTGGTGTCGATCAGCGTGCCGTCGACGTCGAACAGCACGCCGCGCACCCGGTTGAGCAATTGCTCACTCATCACGCCACGGCAGGTCGTGGATCGCGGGCGGATCCTCGAGCACCGGTACGGCGGCTAGTTGGACGAACGGCGGCTGTACGCGGACCAGCACCTCTTCGGCGGGGTCGGCGAGTTCGGGAAACTCCGAGGACTGCACGGATGCTCCTTAGGGGACGTGGGTGGCTGCGCTTCCACGTCCGAACAGGTCCGGCTGTCGATTCAGCCTCGACGAGCCGCCTGATGATGGGCATGCCCGGAATCGAAACTATGCGGCGCTCAGCCTGAGCGCAACTCCCTCGACCGAGTAGGGCGCCGGCAGGGAAGGCCACGCCCACGGTGCGCACGTCCTCGGTTTCCGGAGGCATCCCGAGGGATTCCGCGGCCATGCCGGTCGGCGGGGCCGCCGGCCGGGCGGTAGGGTCGGCTGACGAGGTGCGCCGAGCCAGTGCTGAGTCCCTTGGCATGGAGGAGATTTCCATGGCCGCAACCACCACTGCCGAGCCGTTCCTGCCGGACACCGATGCGCTGCCGGCGCTGGCCGGGGCGGCGGCGAACTGCCGGGGTTGTGAGCTGTACCGCAACGCCACCCAGACGGTCTTCGGCCGGGGCCCGGCGGACGCGGCGCTGATGCTGGTCGGCGAGCAACCGGGCGTGTCGAGGACCAGCGCGGCGAACCGTTCGTCGGGCCCGCCGGCAAGTTGCTCGACCGGGCCCTGGCGCAGGCCGGCATCGACCCCGGCCGGACCTACCAGACAAACGCCGTGAAGCACTTCCGCTGGAAGCCGGACGAACGCAGCAAGCGGCGGATCCACCAGAAGCCGTCCGCCGGCAACATCCGGGCCTGCCGGCCGTGGCTGGCGGCCGAGCTACGCGCCGTGCAGCCGCAACTGGTGGTGGCCCTCGGCGCCACCGCGGCGCAGGGTCTGCTCGGCACCAGCTTCCGGCTGACCGAACATCGCGGCAGCGTGCTGACGGCGGAGCTGGACGGGAACCGGTTCTCGGTGCTGGCCACCCTCCACCCGTCCGCGGCCCTGCGCGCACCGGACCGGGATGCCGCGCTGGCCGGCCTGGTGGCCGATCTGCGCGTCGCGGCCGAGTTCGTGGCCTGACCGAGCCGGCTGGTACGCGACCCCTGACCGAAGCCGGCTGGCCTGCGGGCGGAACTTCGCCGATCCGGATGATCTAATTCGTCGGAGTCGGACCGGCCAGGAGGGATAGCCCGTGCAGGAACTCACCGCGCACGGGTTCGTCCCGCTCGCGGTGTCCAGCACCACGGTGACCCTGCAGTCGGCGCTGATCGCGGCCGCGGTTTCGATTCTGGTCGCGGTGTTCAGCCAGTTCGGTTCGGCCCGGCGGGAGAGGGCAGAACGGGTCTACCAGCGGCGCCGGGCGGCATTACTGGAGGTGCAGGACGCGGCGCTGGCGTTGCGCCGGGTGCTCGCCGACTACGGCACCGCAGCGCGGGCGGCGGTCGGCGCCCGGTCGGCGGAATTGCTCGGTACCGAAAGGGATTTCGACAACGCCTTGGGGGTCCTGGAGGTCTCCGTCAGCCGGGTGGACGATGCCGGGGTGCGCGAGCTGGTCACCGCCTGGCGGCTGGCCGCGCAGGTGAGCTTCATCAGCGTGCACGACGTGGTATCCCGGCTGGACGAGCAGCGGGCCTGGACCGCGTTGAACGTCGCCATCGGCAACGCACTGGGCGACGGCTGAGTGCCGTAGCGCGTCCTGCCGGTGCGTCGCCGGCACCACCCCGCGAGCGCGACGCGCAAGCATGACGCGCGAGCATGGACACGCCCGGGGAAGCTCGCCCTGCAGCGAAAAGCTAGCCGACGCTGCGCGCGGCGGCCCGGCGTACCACCAGCTTGCCGTCGACCCCGAGATCGTGCGCGGCGGCGCAGATGTAGTCGGTGAAGTCGGCCGGCGCGTCCAGCAGCAGCATCGAACCGGCCTGCCCGGCCACCAGCACCCGTTCCACCAGTTCCGCCGCGAACGACGGGGTGCCGGACAGCAGTTCGCCGGCGTCCACCACCACCTCGGCACCCGGCGCCAGCCGGAGGGCGTCGACCAGGTCGTCGGCGAAGTCGCGGCCGGCAACCAGCCGGGGCAGTTGTAACGTTCGGGCGCTCATGAGTCCCCTCCCACGGTCCCGTTCGCCGGCCGGCATGCCGGCCAGTGCTGCGCCGGCCCGAGCCGGTGCGGCGTTGCGGCGAATAGCAACTGTGCAAGCCTCATTGTTTCACCTCTGGCGTGCGTGGTACAGCGCCCGGCCTGCTACCCGCGCCGCCGGCCGGCCTGCTGCGCGAAGCGTCCTCCGGCTTGGCCCGCGGGCCGTCCTCCGGTCTGGTCCGCGGGCCGTCGTCCGGCCGGGCTCGCGGACCACCGTCCTGCCGAAGGGTGCCGCGGCGCCGGCCCGGCGAACCCGCCGGCGACCGGGCCGGTACCGAGCCCTCGAAGATCGTGCCGTGAAAGGCGGCATCCAGCACGCGCTCCCGGCTGCCGGACCGGTTCACCCGGGACGCCGCCGAGCCGCTGGCCAGCACTAGTTCGCCCTTGAGTTCGGTGATGATCCGCACGGTCGTCGGCAGGCCGTAGCCGCGGCCGGGGGTGCGCCGGCGCCGCTCGCCGGCCAGCGCGAGCTGCACCGCCTGCCGGTCGTCAGCCGCCCCGATCGGCGCGAGGGTGGCCCGCAGGCCGACCCCGGCATCGGCCACCGCGAACCGCAGCACGCCGTGTTCGGCGATCGTCTGGGCCGCCATGAACCCGATGCTGCTGGCGTGCTGGCAGACGTTGCTGCCCACCTCGCCGATGGCCAGGTGCAGCGCCCGCGCCGCCGGCTCGTTGTGCTCGGCCACCCGCAGGTACACCAGTTCGGACAGCCGCTCCACGTCGCCGGGACTGCGCAGCGGCTGGATCTCCAGCAGCCGGTCGCGCAGATCCTGCTCGTTGACCTCCGGCAGATCGTGCTCGCCGCCGAACAGTTCGACGATCCGGCCCAGGTGCATCCGGGCCGCGTAGTAGGCCTGGTCGGCCGGCAGCCCGGTCAGCAGCAACCGGCTGCCGGCTCGCTGCGCCAGCAGCGCATGGGTGGCCACCCCCACCAGATGCAGCGGATCCAGCCAGCGCAGGTCGGCCAGGTGCAGCCGGCGGCCGTGCTCGGTCTCCCGCACCTGCAGGAAGTCCAGGCGGCGCGGCGGGCGAGCGGGGATCATGTGCGGAACTCTTTCGGTAGAACGCGGGGGCTCAGGAGCCGAGGCTTCCTGACTCGGGGGTTGCTGACTCGGGGCGATCTTGACTCTGCCAGATCCCGGCGACAAAAACCCTTCCCTTGCCCGGTGGCACGATTGCAGCGTGCCCACCGTTACCGACGATCTCGGCGCCGAACTCGAGCTGCCGCGACCGGTGGCCCGAGCGGTGTCGCTGGTGCCGTCGCTGACCGAGGCGATCGCCGCCAGCCGGCCCGAGCTGCTGGTGGGCGCCACCGACTGGTGCAGCCAGCCCCCGGAGCTGGCGGTGGCCCGGGTGCGCGGCACCAAGAACCCGGACCTGGGCCGGATCGTCGAGCTCGCCCCCGACCTGGTGGTCTGCAACCAGGAGGAGAACCGGGAGCTGGACGTCCGGCGGCTGCGGGCGGCCGGCGTACCGGTCTGGGTCACCCGGATCGAGACGCTGGCCGAGGCCTTCCGGTCGCTGGAGCGGTTGTTCGTCCGGGCGCTGGCCGGCGAGCGTCCGGACTGGCTCACCGCGGCCGAGGCGAGCTGGTCGCAGCCCGGCCGGCTGCCGCCGCTGCTGACCGTCGTCCCGATCTGGCGGGATCCGTGGATGGTGGTCGGCGCCCGGACCTTCACCGGCGACCTGCTGGCCCGGCTCGGCGTCCGCAACGCCTTCGCGAACAGCCCGGATCGCTACCCGAAGGTGCAACTTGCCGAGATCCGCCAACTTCGCCCGGAGCTGGTGCTGCTGCCGGACGAGCCGTACGAGTTCAACGCCGGCGACGGGCCGGAGGCGTTTCCGGACGAACGGACCGAGCTGGTCAGCGGCCGGTTGCTGACCTGGTACGGACCGTCGCTGGCCACCGCCCGTACCGAGCTGGAGGCGCAGCTCCACCGGTGAGCACGGTAACCAGGATCTCGTTCTCATCCGCTCCGGCAGCTAGTACGCTGATTTACTAGGACGTCCTAGTATCTGCTCGATGCAGCGGTGCTCGGACGTCGCAAGCTTTCCGTCCGAGCTCCGGAGTCAGCCCATGGCCGATCTGCACGTACCCGTCCACCCCGTCCGGGTGCTCACCGCGGCCGCCCTGTTCGACGGCCACGACGCGGCGATCAACATCATGCGCCGGATCCTGCAGTCCCAGGGCGCCGAGGTGATCCACCTGGGTCACAACCGCTCGGTGGACGAGGTGGTCACCGCGGCCATCCAGGAGGACGTGCAGGCGGTCGCGATCAGCTCCTACCAGGGCGGCCACGTCGAGTTCTTCAGCTACCTGGTGCAGCTGCTGGCCGAACGGGGCGCCGGGCACATCAAGGTCTTCGGCGGGGGCGGCGGCACCATCGTGGCCGAGGAGATCGAGCAACTGCACGCCGCCGGCGTGGCCCGGATCTTCTCCCCCGAGGACGGCCAGCGGCTCGGCCTGGCGCCGATGGTCAACACCATCATCGCGGCCAGTGATGCTCCGCTGCCGCCGGCGCCGGCCGACCTGCTGCAGCGGCTGCGGGCCGGTGAGACCGCGGCACTGGCCCGTACCATCTCGCTGCTCGAACTGGGCGAACTGGCAACAGACCAGTTGGCCGAGCTGACCGGTCAAGCCTCCTCCGGCGCCGTGCTCGGCATTACCGGCACCGGCGGCTCCGGCAAGTCCTCGCTGACCGACGAGCTGATCCGCCGGTTCCGGATCGACCAGCAGGACAAGGTACGGATCGCGGTGCTGGCGGTCGACCCGACCCGGCGCAAGGCCGGCGGCGCGCTGCTCGGCGACCGGATCCGGATGAACAGCCTCGGCGCCGACCAGGTCTACTTCCGTTCGATGGCCACCCGGGGCAGCGGCTCCGAGCTGCCGCCGGCGCTGCCGCACGCGATCAACGCCTGCCGGGCGGCCGGCTACGACCTGGTGATCGTGGAGACCCCCGGCATCGGGCAGGGCGACTCGGCCATCGCGAACCTGGTCGACTGCTCGCTGTACGTGATGACCGCCGAGTTCGGCGCGGCCTCGCAGCTGGAGAAGATCGACATGCTCGACTTCGCCGACGTGGTCGCGGTCAACAAGTACGAGCGCCGGGGTTCGGAGGACGCCCGCCGCGACGTGGCCCGGCAGCTGCTGCGCAACCGGGAGGCGTTCGGCAAGAGCTGGCAGGACATGCCGGTGTTCGGCACCTCGGCCGCCAGCTACAACGACGACGGGGTGACCGCGCTGTACCAGCACCTGCGCGAGCTGCTGGCCGGCAAGGGGCTGGCCGTCGCCGAGGGCGTGCTGCCGCAGGTGGCGGTGAAGGCATCCACCGGCCTGAGCATCCCGGTGCCGGCCGCCCGGGTGCGCTACCTGTCCGAGATCGCCGACACCGTCCGCGCCTACCACCAGGCCACCGAGCGGCAGGTCGAGCTGGTCCGGCAGCGGCAGGCGCTGGCCACCGCACGCGAGCTGGTCGGTGAGGTGGCCGAGCTGGACCAGGCCTACGACTCGGTGGCCGAGTCGGTGGATCCGGCGGTGACCGCCGAGCTGGAAAGCTGGCCACAGACGGTGGCCGACTACACCGGTGACGAGCTGGTGGTGAAGGTAC
>DASUAC010000259.1:0-2058 GCA_035763985.1 Jatrophihabitans sp.
GCTCAACGACGCCTGGGGCGGCTGGGATCCGCTGCTGGCCGAGGTGGCCGCCGAGTACGGCGCCGGGCTGGTGTGCACCCATGCCGGCGGTGTGCCACCGCGCACCCGGCCGCACCGGATCTGCTACGACGACGTGCTGGCCGACGTGCTCGACCGGACCGTGCGGCAGGCCGAACGGGCGGTCGCGCTCGGCGTGCCGGCCGAGAAGGTGCTGCTGGACCCGGGACACGACTTCGGCAAGAACACCTGGCACTCCCTGGAACTGACCCGCCGGCTGTCCGAGCTGGTGGCGCTCGGCTGGCCGGTGCTGGTGTCGCTGTCGAACAAGGACTTCGTCGGCGAGACCCTGGACCAGCCGCTGGAGCAGCGGCTGATCGGCACCCTGGCCACCACCGCGATCTGCGCCTGGCAGGGCGCGACGGTGTTCCGGGCGCACAACGTGCCCGAGACCCGGCAGGTGCTCGACATGGTCGGCGCGATCCGGGGCAGCCTGCCGCCGCGCCGGGTCGTCCGGGGGCTGGCGTGACCGCATCGATCTCCGGGGTGGTGAGCTGCCCGCAGCCACCGCTGCTGCTGCCGGGCCTGACCGGCCGTCCGGTGCCCGAGGTGGAGCAGCTGCGGGCCGCCTGCCACGCCGCGATCGCGGGCCTGCTGGCCGGCCGGCCGGACGAGCTGGTGCTGATCGGCGGGATCGCGGCCGCCGAGCGGGATCGGCCGGCCGAGCAGGCTCCGCCGGCGGTGCGGGATCGGCCGGCCGAGCCGGTCAGCCTGCGGGTGGGCCGGCAGCTGCTGGCCGAGGTGGGCTGCGCGATCCCGGTGCGGCCGGTGCCGATCCGGGCGGACGCGACGACCGCGGAATGCCTGGCCACCGGCCGGCGGCTGGTCACCGGGACCGCCGGGGCAGGCGAGCGGATCGGGTTGCTGGTGCTGGCCGACGGATCGGCCCGGCGGGGGTTGAAGGCGCCGGGCTACCTGGATCCGCGGGCGGACCCGTTCGACCGGTCGATCGAACGGGCGCTGGCCGCCGGCGACCCGGCGGGGCTGGCGGCACTCGAGATGACCGTGGCCGCCGAGCTGCTGGTGGCCGGACGGGCCGCCTGGCAGGTGCTGGCCGGGGCGACCGAGGGCTGCCGGTTCGAGGCCGAGGTGCACTACCTCGGCGATCCGTTCGGGGTCTGGTACCCGGTGGTGGCGTGGCAGCCAGTGCAGGACTGAGCAAATAGCGCAGCTGAGTCGGTCAGGTGCCGGTCAATCTGTGCATCTCAGCTAGTTCATCCTGGTCATGTTGCACACTCAGCCGTCGCACGCCAACATCGGCCTTGACCGGTGCGGGCGATGCCTCACCGGCCTCGCGGCGGTTGACCCGCTGCACCTGACGCCGAACCGCTGGAGGATGCGATGACCGCGACACCCACCGCCCTCACCCCGGACGAGGAAGCCGCTCAGCTGGATCTGGAGCAGCTCAAGCAACTGGTCGGCCTGGTGCCCTACGACGAGTCGACGGATCCGTTCCCGGTCACCGGCTGGGACGCGGTGGTGTTCGTGGTCGGCAACGCGACCCAGACCGCGCACTACTACCAGTCCGCGTTCGGCATGGAGCTGGTCGCCTACTCCGGCCCGGAGACCGGCAACCGGGACCACAAGTCGTACGTGCTGCGCAGCGGCTCGGCCCGGTTCGTGATCTCCGGCGGGGTCGCCCCGGACAGCCCGCTGCTCGATCACCACCGGGCGCACGGCGACGGGGTGATCGACATCGCGCTGGAGGTGCCCGACGTCGACAAGTGCATCGCGCACGCGCGCAACCAGGGCGCGACCGTGCTGGCCGGGCCGCACGAGGTGTCCGATGAGCACGGCACCGTCCGGACGGCGGTGCTGGCCGCCTACGGCGACACCCGGCACACCCTGATCGACCGGTCCCGCTACTCCGGCGTGTACCTGCCCGGCTACGTGCCGGCCACCGGCAGCTACGTCCGCCGGCCGGGCGCGCCGAAGCGGCTGTTCCAGGCCCTCGACCATGTGGTCGGCAACGTCGAGCTGGGCAAGATGGACGACTGGGTG
>DASUAC010000260.1:0-5245 GCA_035763985.1 Jatrophihabitans sp.
CCGGGTGTGGAACAGGTTGTAGCCGTTGACCAGGGTGTTGACGGCCAACAACGCGAACATGGTGACCGCAGCAACCGTATGCGCATGCGCGGTGAACCAGCCGCGGGCGGCCAGGAACACCACGAGCGCCACGACGTAGAAGGCCAGCACGATCAGGTAACTCGTCACGCTGGCCGGATCCGGCCGGTCATGGCTGCGCATTCCCAGCACCGCGAGCACGCCCAGCGCGATCAGCGCGCCCGCCGCGACGACGAACAAAGCCCCCACGTTGTTGGCGACGTTGAGGTCCCGGTTGGTGGCGTCCAGCACCGGGTGGCAGGTGGTGGGCACCCCGTCGTAGGGCACCAGGGCGACGAACGGCGCGCACACGCCGGCGAAGTTCAGCAGCATGTCCTCGAGCACCGTGTTACCGCGGATGGCGACCAGCGACACCCCGATGCTGATCAGCGCGCCGACGAAGAACGCGTGCACCGGTGTGTAGTAGTAGGCGCTGATCGAATCGAGCAGGCACCAGCGCCCGTCGAGGTTGCGTACCCGGTTGAGCTCGAAGAACAACGATGCGGCCAGCCCCAGCACCAGGCACACCATGGCCAGCCGCAGATACCGGGACGTCCGGACCACGACTTCGTTCTGATCGAGGCTGTGGCGCAGGTTGGCGGCGAGCAGGCGTTCGACCGGCCGGAGGAGGGCCCCAAGCCAGCGCGGTACAAGGCTCATGTTCGATATTCTCCACCCGAATCCGGTCAAGGTGGTCGGCTGCCCCAGAAGCGCCCCAACACCGCCCCAGCACCGCTCGAGTCCCGGACGCCCCGGTGAACGCATACGCTGGGAACGATGGCGGCCGATACGGACACAGGGAAGAACCAGGGTTCCGAGGAGAGCACCCTCACGGTGGTGCTGGCGCTGGTCGCCAACCTCGGCGTGGCGCTGCTCAAGCTGGCCGCCGGCCTGATCAGCGGCTCCGGCGCGCTGCTGTCCGAGGCGGCCCACTCGGCCGGTGACAGCTCCACCGAGCTGCTGCTGCTCACCGCGCTGCGCCGCTCGGAACGCCCGGCCGACCGGGTGCATCCGTTCGGCTACGGCAAGGAGCGCTACTTCTGGTCGCTGATCGCCGCGGTCACCATCCTGGTCTCCGGCGCCGCCTTCTCGATCTATCAGGGCCTGGTCACCATCTTCGGCCAGCAGGGCGAGCACGGCCGGCTGTGGATCAACTACCCGGTGCTGGCGCTGGCCGCGATCCTGGAGGCCATCAGCTTCCGGCAGGCGATCCGGCAGGCCAAGGGCGCGGCCCACCGCGGCCGGCGCAGCGTCCAGTCCTACCTCCGGGATCCGGACGACCCGACGGTCAAGAGCGTGGTGCTGGAGGATTCCGCCGCGCTGATCGGGCTGCTGCTGGCCGGCGTCGGGGTCGGCCTGCACCAGCTCACCGGCAACGCGGTCTACGACGGCATCGCCTCGCTGGCGATCGGGCTGCTGCTGGTGTTCGCCGCCTTCGCGCTGGCGCAGAGCTGCAAGGGCCTGCTGATCGGCAAACAGGCCGACCCGCGGATGCTGCAGGAGATCAGCCGCCGGGTGGAGGCCGAGCCGGAGATCCTCGACGTGGTGGATCTGCTCACCATGATGGTCGGGGTCAACCGGGTGCTGCTGTGCCTGCGGGTCGACGTCGAGAACAACTACACCGCCGAGGAGATCGAGCGGGCCTGCGTCCGGATCGACACCCAGCTGCGTGCGGAGTTCTCCTCGCTGGACGAGATCTTCATCCAGCCGGTGCCGCGCAGCGACGCCCGGCTGCGCAGCCGGGTGCTGCACCGGTACGGCCGGGTGCTGGCCGACGAACCGGACTCCGAGGCCGGTGCCCGGCAGGCCTCCCGGGCCGGCCAGGACGGCAGCGGCAGCGAGCGCGGCAAGGCCGCCAGCACGGCGACGTCGAACAACGCCGATGGCGGCGCTGCCGACCAGTACCCTGGGATGCTGTGACCGACGTACCGACGCAGCTGAAAGAGCTCTCCACCACCATGGCCAACATCGAGGCCGTGCTCGATGTCGCCAGGCTGCGCGCGCAGGCCGCCGAGCTGGAGCAGCAGGCCTCCGATCCGAACCTCTGGAACGACCCGGAGCACGCCCAGAAGGTCACCACCAAGCTCAACCACACCCAGAACCAGATCCGGCGGGTCTCGGAGCTGCGTACCCGGCTGGACGACGCCGAGGTGCTCTGGGAGATGGCCGAGGCCGAGGACGACGCCGAGTCACGCGCCGAGGTGACCAGCGACCTGGTCGGGCTGGCCAAGGCCATCGGTGAGCTCGAGGTGCAGACCCTGCTGTCCGGCGAGTACGACGCCCGCGAGGCGCTGGTCACCATCCGGTCCGAGGCCGGCGGGGTGGACGCCGCCGACTTCGCCGAGATGCTGCTGCGGATGTACCTGCGCTGGGCCGAACGGCACAACTACCCGACCGAGGTCTACGACACCTCCTACGCCGAGGAGGCCGGCATCAAGTCGGCCACCTTCCAGGTCAAGGCGCCGTACGCCTACGGCACGCTGAGCGTGGAGCAGGGCACCCACCGGCTGGTCCGGATCAGCCCGTTCGACAACCAGGGCCGGCGGCAGACCTCGTTCGCCGGGGTCGAGGTGCTGCCGGTGGTCGAGCAGTCCGACCACGTGGAGATCCCCGAGGACGACCTGCGGATCGACGTGTACCGCTCGTCCGGGCCCGGCGGCCAGGGGGTGAACACCACCGACTCGGCGGTCCGGATCACCCACCTGCCGACCGGCATCGTGGTCAGCTGCCAGAACGAGCGCAGCCAGATCCAGAACCGGGCCTCGGCGATGGCGGTGCTGCAGGCCAAGCTGCTGGAACGCCGCCGCGAGGAGGAGCAGGCCAAGCTGGACGCGCTGAAGGACGCCGGCACCAGCTGGGGCAACCAGATGCGCTCGTACGTGCTGCACCCGTACCAGTTGGTGAAGGACCTGCGTACCGACTACGAGGTGGGCAACCCGGCGGCGGTGCTGGACGGCGACCTCGACGGCTTCATCGAGGCGGGCATCCGCTGGCGGCGATCGGCGTAGCCGCCTGGTTCGACTGCCCGCACAGGCCGGTGCAAGCCGACTGGCCGGCGGCTCGTCGGCCGCGCGACCCGAAATGCCCGAGTGAGGGCCGTGCCGGGCATTAAGATGCCGTGAGGTAGGCCGATGTGGACCACGCCTTGATCCATCGCCCAGGAACCGCCGGCATTCGAGGAGCCCCCGCATGGCCAGCAACGTCTACGTGTTCAACCTGTTCAGCGAGCGGGTCGGCAACCTGACGGTCAACGGATACCCGGCCGGCGACATCGGTGGCTACGCCCAGGGCGGCGGCGTACCGGTCTACACCCCGGCCAGCCGGTCGGTGCCGCGGACCAAGTTCGCGGGCGACTCCACCGCGTTCGCGATCGGGGACAACAGCCTGGTCATCGGATGGGACTCGTTCCGCGGCAGCACCACGATCACCATCCCGGGCCCGGCCGGCGGGGTGAGCCTGGACGACCCGCTGATCCTGCTGCTCGCGGTCAACAACGCGTTGCTGTTGACCACCCGCGGGTACGTCCTGTCGAGCTTCCCGGTCCAGCTGGGCCACCCGATGCAGGTCGCCACCGAGCCGGACCAGGACTAGGGCGCGTCTGACAATCCTGGAGCCGCCGGTCCTGCCTCAGTCCTGCTCGGCCATCTCCACGTCGTGGGACTCGTCGTACTCCTCTTTCCAGAACTGGGTGTCCCAGTCGTAGATGATCTCGACGATCTCGGCGTGCTCGTCCAGGTCGATGGTGGCGGTCGGCCCTTCCTTCTCCAGCATCAGCTGGTTGGCGGCGTAGAAGGCGTCCGCGTGCGACTGCGCGGCCAGCCAGAGGGCCTTGTCCGTCACCTCCGGGCCGGGCTCGAAGCTGACGGTGAGCGCCTTGAAGATGTTCTGCTTGCTCCAGCCGGAACTCTGCAGGCTCTTGATCGCACCGGAGATCTTGCCGCCCTGGGACGAGTGGGTGCCCTTCGGCCCGAGCCAGCCCTCCGCCTGCTGCGCCTTCGTCACCAGGAAGTTGTGGAAGTAGCCGTTCAGCGCGATCATCTGCTTCATCATGTCGCCGCCGGGATCGGGCAGCTTCGGCATGGTCGGGTCGATCCCGTACTTCACCAGGTAGCTGACCACCTCCTGCAGCGGCATGCCTTCGAACTGGGTGACCTGCCGCTCGACCCAGGTCCAGGCGCTCTCGTGGTGGAACGACTTGCCGCCGTGCTGGGTCATCTCCGAGGTGTCCGGGTTCTTCGGCCGGTCCGAGATCACCACGCTGCCGATGTAGATGACGTCGTTCGGACCCGCCTTCGGGCTGACCGCCACCTCGAACACCCGCCGGATCGCCGCCGCCTCCTCCGCCGGTTCGGCCTGCGGCCCGGACACGAAGGACAGCGTGTCCAGCTGCAGCCGGACCGGCTCGGCCGGGGTCGTGTGCCGGGCCACCGCCGCGGCCTGCCGGCGCAACGCGCTCAGCGTCTCGGCGCCGCGATGCTGCAGGACGTGGGTGAGTTCGTGTGCCATCAGCCGCTGGCCGTCCGGCTGGGACACGTCCGGCAGGCCGTCGGCGAAGACGATGTCGTTGCCGGTGGTGAACGCGTGCGCCCCGAGCTGGTCGGACAGCCGGGACGCGGTCGGCCCGGTGTGCACCCGTACCCCGGCCAGGTCGGTGCCGAAGGCCGATTCCATGCTGCGCCGGATCCCGTCCGGCAGCGGCCGCCCGCCGCCGCGCAGCCCTTCGACGTCGGAGGCCGCCGTCTCGTCCAGCGCGCCGCCCTCGGCCCCGACCGGGGCGGCGGCCACCGGGGCCCGGTGGATCGGCCCGGACGGCAGCGCGTCCGCCGGCAGTTGCTCGGCGGGGACGTGGGCGCCGTCCTCCGGTGCCCGGCGCAGCACGTCGACCACCAGCTCGGCGACCGACTCGGCCTCCAGCTCGGCCGGGTCGTTGACCGCGCCGACCCGCAGCGACGGCCGGACCGGCAGCGCCAGCCCGGCCACCGGAAGTCCGTTGCCCGGCGCCGGGTCCGGCTGCTGCTCGGGCTGCCGGTCAGGCTCGGCGGGGACGGCCGGCTTGGCCGCGGCCCTCTTCGCGCGGTACGGCATGCCGGCCATGCGACCCTCCTCGGGGTGCTCGGCACGCGTGATCTTGATCGCGTGCCGGCACATGCTAGCCCGCGACCGGGACCGTCAGGCCGTCACCGGCGGG
>DASUAC010000261.1:0-4678 GCA_035763985.1 Jatrophihabitans sp.
TCAATGCCTACGACTACGCCGACGCCAACCCACTAACTAAGACCGACTCGGACGGCCGAAAGGTAGTGAACTTACTACCGCCTCTCAAGGTTCCTAATTCTGCACCTCATCACGTGTCATGGATGGACAAACCATTGGGGCAGACCGTGTATGACCCCTGGAAGGTCAGCCTTAAAAGGGGACCGCAGTACGGAAGACAACCCCAGTATTTTGAAAAGCACATGTACGAGGCGACGCTTAAAGGCGTGCCATACAGGGACGTCAAGCTTCTCACCGAATTGATCGGCCTCGAATCGTCGTGGAAGTATTGGGAAAGCAATTACAAGTGGCCCGACCCTAAATTCACTCAGTGGGGCTACGGCATGGTAGATGAATGGGATAGGAATCGATACATCCGCGAGTATGCCAGGGAACATCCAGGCGCTCCTAAGTTGGATTACCGAAACCCGGTCGATCAGATCGTCATCACCTGGATGTATTGTCAAGGGAAATATCACGGTGTAGTTCCTGCGCTGATCCACTGGGAATATAAGGAGCAAACCACTAAGAACCATATTGGGTCGTATTAACGAGCGCTTGTCCTCTCGTCTTCGCGCGAGAGTTGCATGGGGCCGGCCGGCGGATTCCGGCCGGGCCATCGCCCAGCTTCGATCAGCGGACCGTTCTGGCTCCCGATGACCGGGGAGGGCCGGCGGGTGCAGCGGCGGTTCGAGCCCACCGGCACGCTCGTGGGTGAACTTACTAGCCGATCTTCAGAAGGACTGGACGCGAGAACGAGCAGTCCTTCTGAAGATCGCCAGGATGACCTCAGCTAGCGAACCGTACGACTACGCGGCGAGCGGGACGGGCGGCGGGCCGGCGAGGCGGCGGCCTTCTCCCGCTCCTCCTCAGCCCGCTTGAGCGCGAACTCGGCCAGCGCATCGATCAGCGCAGGCACGCTGGCGGTCTCCGGCTGCACGTCCACCCGCAACCCGAACTCCGCAGCGGTCGCCGCAGTGGCCGGCCCGATGCAGGCCACCACCGTCCGGTTGTGCGGTTTGCCCGCGATTCCAACCAGATTCCGCACCGTCGAGGACGAGGTGAAGCACACCGCCGAGAACCCACCGGACTTGATCGCATCCCGGATCTCGGCCGCCGGCGGCGCCGCCCGCACCGTCCGGTAGGCGGTCACGTCGTCGATCTCCCAGCCGCGCTGGCGCAAACCCTCGGCCAGCGTCTCGGTGGCGATGTCGGCCCGCGGCAGCAGCACCCGGTCGATCGGGTCCAGCACGTCGTCGTACGGCGGGAAGTCGGCCAGCAGACCCTCGGAGGACTGCTCGCCGGACGGCACCAGCTCCGGCCGGATGCCGAACGCCCGCACCGCCGCGGCGGTCTGCTCACCCACGCAGGCGATCTTGACGCCGGCGAACGCGCGGGCATCCAGGCCGAACTCCTCGAACTTCTCCCGCACCGCTTTCACCGCGTTGGTCGAGGTGAACACGATCCATTCGTACCGGCCGGTGACCAGGCCCTTGATCGCCCGCTCCATCTGGGTGGGCGTACGCGGCGGCTCCACCGCGATGGTCGGCACCTCCACCGGCACCGCGCCGTAGTCGCGCAGCCGCTCGCTCATCGCGCCGGCCTGCTCCTTGGTACGCGGCACCAGCACCTTCCAGCCGAACAGCGGCCGCGACTCCCACCAGGCCAGCTTCTCCCGGTTCGCGGCGGCCTTGCCGACGACCACCACCAGCGTGCCCTGCATCCCGGCGGCGGCCAGCGCCGCCTCGCCCAACGTGCCGTTCATGCTGACCTGGCTGGTGGTGGTGCCGGCGCAGGTGACTGCCAGCGGGGTGTCCGGCTTCAGCCCGGACGCCACCAGCTGCTCGGCCACCGAACCGATCTCGGCGGCGTTCACCGTGAGCAGCAGGCTGCCCGGCGCCGCGGCCAGTGCCTCGTAGTCCACGGCAGCCTGGCGCAGGTCCGCCTCGGTGTGCAACGCGCCGAGCGACACCCCGGCGTAGCTGCTGGTCACGCAGGCCTCGGTGAACGACGGCACCACCTCGAACGGAATGACCGTACGAGCGACCGCGAGCGCCTCCTTGGCCACCGACTCGGAGCTGAGCGGGTTACCGACCAGCACCCGGGCCACCTGGCTGCCCAACCGGGCCTCGGCCAGCACCGCCTTCGCCGTCTCGGCGGCCGCCGGTTCGGCGGCTCGGATCTCGCCGCCGATCAATGCCCTTATCGAATCGGGCACCCCGGCATCGACGAAGGCCACCTCGGCGGCAGCCAGCGCCTCGGAGGCGCGTACGGTCAGCAGGCCAGCGTCGCCGGTACCGGTGCCCACGAAGGTCACCCGGCCTCCGGTCTTGCGCGCGCGGGTCATCTGAAGCTCCCCATCATTCTGTTCGCGCCGAGTTCGATCAGTTCGGCGGCGAGCCGCCGGCCGATCTGCTCGGCAGTTGCACGTTCCCCGGTCACCGAGAGCCGGACGGCGTCCCTGCCGTCGATCGCGGTGACCGAACCCCGTAAGAAAATCTCTTCCCGGCCGTCGTCGTCCTCGCTGACCTCGGCCAGCGCCCCGACCGGCGCGGAGCAGCCGGCCTCCAGGCCCGCCAGCAGCGCCCGTTCGGCGGCCACCGCCGCCCGGCAGCGCGGATCGTCCAGGCCCGCCAGCAGTTCCAGCGTGCCCGCGTCCTCGGCCCGGCACTCCACCGCCAGCGCGCCCTGCGCCGGCGCCGGCAGCACCTGCAGTGGATCCAGCGGCTCGGTGACCAGCTCGCTACGGCCCAGCCGGCGCAGCCCGGCCATGGCCAGCACCACCCCGTCCAGTTCGGTGCCCACCTTGGCCAGCCGGGTGTCCACGTTGCCGCGGATCGGCAGGATCTCCAAACCGAGATCCAGCGCCCGCAACTGCGCGGCCCGCCGCGGTGAGCCGGTGCCGATCCGGGCGCCGGACGGCAGCTCGAGCAGGCTCAGCGAGTCGCGGGCGCACAACGCGTCGCGCGGATCCTCCCGCTGCGGCACCGCGGCCAGCGCGATGCCGGGCGCCGGCGCGGTCGGCAGGTCCTTGTAGGAGTGCACCGCCACGTCGATCCGGCCGGCCAGCAGCGCCTCGCGCAGCGCCGAGACGAACACCCCGGTGCCGCCGAGCTGCGCCAGCGGAGCGGCCGACCGGTCGCCCTCGGTGCTCACCGGCACCGTCTCGATCGCCAGCCCCGGCTGCAGTCCGGTCAACGCGTCGACGACCCACTGGGTCTGGGTACGGGCGAGCAGGCTGGCCCGGGTACCCACCTTGAGCGTGCGGGTGAGGGTCATTCGGCCACCGCCGGCCCGTCGGTACGCCCGTCGTCCGAGGCGGCGTCCGCCACCGGCACGCCGTCCGGCGACACCACCCGGCTGACCGCGGTCACCGCATCCGGCCGAGCCGGATCCAGGTCGAACAGCTGCCGCAACGCCTCGGCGTAGGAGTTGCCGCCCGGCGTGGCGGCGAGTTCCTTCACCCGCACCGTCGGCGCGTGCAGCACCTTGTCCACCGCCCGGCGCACCGCACTGGCCAGCTCCGCCCGGACCGCCGGGTCCAGGCCGGGCAGCCGGCTGTCCAGCCGCAGCACCTCGGCGTCGACCACCTGGGCCGCCCGGGCTCGCAGCGCGGTCACGGTCGGGGCCACCGCCAGCACCTGCTGATGGCTCAGGTAACCGCGCAACTCCTCGGCCACGATCGCGTCGGCTGCGCTGATCTCGTCCTGGGACACCATCGCCCCCGAGGTACGCAGCACCTCCAGGTCGATGTACTGCACCGACGGCAGCAGCGCCACCGCCGGATCCACGTCGCGCGGCAGCGCCAGGTCCAGCACCACCAGCGGCCGGCCGTCCCGGGCCTGGATATCGGTGGCCTCCACCACCACGCCGGTGGCGCCGGTGGAGGAGATCAGCACGTCGGCCTCGGCGATCTCGGCCGCCAACGCGGCCAGGTTGCCGGCCCGGCCGCCGACCGATCGGGCCACCCGCTCGGCACGTTCCGGACTGCGGTTCAGCACGACCGCGTCCACCTCGCCGCCGCCGTGCGCCCGCTGCAGGGTCGCCGCGGCCAGTGCGCCCATCGAGCCCGCGCCCACGATCACGAACCGCCGGCCGGCCAGCTGACCGTCCAGGTAGTCCGCCGCGTGCTGCAGGGCCACCGCCACCACCGAGGCACCGGCCCGGTCGATGCCGGTCTCGGAGTGCGCCCGCTTGCCGACCCGCAGCGCGGTCTGGCCGGCCTCGTGCAGCACCTTGCCGACCGTGCTGGCCTGGATCCCGGCGGCGTACGCGCCGCGCAGCTGGCCCAGGATCTGCGACTCGCCCACCACCATCGAGTCCAGGCTCGAGGTCACGCGGAACAGGTGGCGGACGGCGTCGCGCTCGTGAAATTCGTAGAGGTGCGGGCTCAAGTCGCCGGTTTCCACGTGGAAATATTCCCTCAGGAACCCGCGCAGGTCGGCGGTGCCGTTCCTGGTCTGCGCCAGCACTTCCACCCGGTTGCAGGTGCAGATGATCAGGCCCTCATCAATGCCCGGATGCTGCACCAGCTGCTTCAAGGCTTCGGGCAGGCGCGACTCGGGAATCGCCAGACGTTCGCGCACTTCAACCGGCGCGCTGTTGTGGTTCACGCCGATGAGCTGAAAGTTCATGATTGCGCAAACCTGTGAACCGTATT
>DASUAC010000262.1:0-2199 GCA_035763985.1 Jatrophihabitans sp.
GACCGAGCAGGTCCAGCTGACCCGCGGACGGCAACGTCTCGGCCGGCAGGTCGTGCAAGGCCGCCCAGATCAGCTCCGGGCCGGCCCGCCAGCCGCCGAACAGCAGCCGGTGCACCGCCGCCAGGTCCCAGCAGGTCGCCACCCGCAACCCGGCGGCGATCAGGATCCGCAGCGGATCGACCGACCAGCAGGTCCAGCGGGGTCGCCAGCGGGACTCGATCTCGGCCAGCTCCCCGATCTGCAGCGCTCCGGTCCAGCTGCCGCCGGACCAGGCAACCCCCAGCGGCCGGTCCGCCGTGCCGGGGCCTTCACCGACGGCAATCGCGAGCAGATCGCCTCGGCCGAACCCGGACCCGGCCAGCGCCTGGTCCAGGTTCATGGTCGCCAGTGGTAGCCGTCCCAGTAGCGCCAGCCACCGGTCTGCGCCGGATCCGGGTACCACCCGGGCGGTGGCGCCGCCGGCCCGGCTGGCTGGTTCCCGTGGTACGGGCCTGGGTACGGTGGCCGGCCGCCGGCGTACTGCGGCTGTCCGTAATACACCAGCACCGGCGCCCGACTCGCCGGCCGGCTCCGGGACGAGCCCACCAGCAGCAGGACGAAACCGAGCACCATCAGCAGCAGGCCGGCGCCGCCGACCTCGAACCAGCGGGCGACCCGGGTGAAGGCATCCGCCGGATCCCGGCCGACCAGCAGCCGGGCGTCCGAAGGTCCGACGACCTCGATCCGGTACCGGCCGGCGTGCCCGGTGGTGAACTCGAGCACGTCGACGAACCGTTCGTTGTCCCGGTTCACCGTGTTGTTGCCGCCGCTCTGCTGGACGCCGCCCAGCGCGCTGCCGTCGGCATCGATCACCTCGACCGCGTCCGGCAGCACCTGCGCGCTGCTCTGCTCCGACTCCAGCAGCAGGTACTTGCCCCGGTCCAGCGAGACCGTCCGGGCGAACGGCGCGGTGTAGACCGGGCTGCGCAACTCGTCGACGAACGTGTTCGAGAAGGTGTGCACGATGGGCACCGCCGCGATCGCGACGCAGAGCGCGCCGAGCACCAGGGCCAGTACGCCCGCGAGTTTCAGCCGGCGGCCGGCCGGCGCCGGTGGCGGCATGCTGCTCATCTCGTCCTGCCCATCGGTCGGCGGTTCATCAGGCTGGTCAAAGGTAGCGGCAGGGCCGGACAATTTCGCCGATCGGGGCGCGATGACTGCCCGCGCCGGCAATCGCTGGCAGCATCGCGGCATGCTGCTCTCTGCTATTCCCGCGCTGCCGGTGGCGGACGTGACCGCGGCGGCGCGCCAGTATGCCGAGCGGTTCGGCTTCGACACGGTGCACGCCGAGGCCGGTTTCGCGGTGCTGGAGCGCGACCAGGTCCGGATCACGCTGTGGCAGGCCGACCAGCGGGGCTGGCAGCGGGTGGGTTCGCCGCCCGGCACCTCGCCGGTCCGTACCGGTGCGGAATCCTTCCTGGCCGGCACCGCGAGCTGCCGCATCCAGGTCAGCAACCTGACCGGGTTGGTGGCCGAACTCGTCCGCACCGGCGCACTGCATCCGACCAAGCCCGGGCCGGAGACGACCAGCTACGGCACCCGCGAGCTGCACTGCCTGGATCCGGACGGGAACCAGTTGACCTTCTTCGAACAGCTGCCCTGACCGGCCGGAAATTGCGAATGACACGGTGCCTTGGATCTGGCAGGCTGTGCCGGTCGAGTCGAGTGGGAGGAGGTGCGAGACCAGTGTCCAGGTTGGTTCACGCGCCTCCTGCAGCTGACTGACCGAGCGCAGCCGCAGGTGGCGCCACCCAGGAAGGTGGCCCCGATGGCCGTACGCATCAAGCACATCACCGTCGACTGCACCGACCCCTACCGGCTGGCGCAGTTCTGGTCGCAGCTGACCGGATTCCGCGAGGATCCGGACAACGCCAACGCGCCTGGGGATCCGGAGGCGTTGCTGGTGTCGCCGGACGGCGCGCTGGCGCTGCTGTTCGTCGCCGTCCCCGAGCCGAAGCAGGTCAAGAACCGGGTGCACCTGGATCTGGTGCCGCTGGACCGTCTGCGCGATGCGCAGGTGGACCAGCTCCAGCGCAGCGGTGCCCGGATCGTCGATGACCAGCGGCGGCCGGACGGCGCCGGCTGGGTGGTGCTCGCCGATCCGCAGGGCAACGAGTTCTGCGTCGAGCGCAGCGACGCCGAGCGCGCGTCGGCCGTCGA
>DASUAC010000263.1:0-2081 GCA_035763985.1 Jatrophihabitans sp.
CGAGTTATTGCAAGGGCAAACCCGATTCGTCCCGGGCTTCGGTGGCTGAATGGGAGCGTTGCTCGGCCTGCTGTTCGGCGTCGGCCTGCTGCTGAGCTGGCGGTCCGGTCCGCGTGCCCCACGGCGGCGCTCGACCGGTCCCGGCTGGACCGCTCGCCGGGAGGAACAGCTCCGGCAGGCCGGTGTGACAGCGGTCAGCGCCGGCCAGTTGCTGGTCCTGCAAGGGATCTGCGCGCTGCTGGCCTTGCTGGTCGTGCAACTGCTGACCGGAACGCTGGCGGTGGCCTGCTGCTTCGCGCTGTTCGCCTTCCTCGGTCCGGTCGGCGTGGTCCGGCGGCTCCGGCAACGCCGCCGGATCGCGTTACGGGAGCTGTGGCCGGACGCGATCGACAACCTGGCCTCCGCGGTGCGGGCCGGCATGTCGCTCCCGGAGGGCCTGGCCGCCCTGGGCAGCAGCGGCCCACCGGCGTTGCGACCCGCCTTCGGCCGCTTCGCGGTGAGCTATCGGGCCAGCGGCCGGTTCGGCGACTGCCTGGACTCGCTCAAGCGCGATCTGGCCGACCCGGTGGGAGACCGGGTCTGCGAGACGCTCCGGGTGGCTCGCGAGGTCGGCGGGACGGATCTGGGTACGGTGCTGCGGACGCTGTCCGAGCTGCTGCGGGTCGATGCCCGCACCCGGGCCGAGCTGGAGACCCGGCAGGGCTGGACGGTGAGTGCCGCCCGGCTCGCGGTGGCCGCACCGTGGATCGTGCTGTTGTTGCTGGGAAGTCAGTCGAGCACGCTGCGCAGCTACGACTCCTCCGGCGGGGTGCTGCTGCTCGGCATCGGCGGCGCGGTCTGCCTGCTGGCGTACCGGTTGATGCTGCGTATCGGCCGGCTGCCCGAGGAACCCAGGGTGTTGCGATGAGCTATGGCCTGCAGCGGCGCGGGGTGCGGCAGCGGTGCGGGGTGCGGCAGTGGCGCGGGGTGCGGCAGCGGCGCGGGGTGCCGCAGCGAGACAGGGTGCCGCGGTGAGCGGCTGGCTCGGTGCGGTTCTCGGCCTGGTCGCCGGGGCCGGCCTGCTACTGGCGGTGTTCGGCTCGCCACCACTGCGGCCGATCCGGCTGGCCGACCGGATAGCGCCGTACCTGGCCGAGGCGCCGGCTCCGTCCGGGCTGCTCGGCCGGCCGCGCACCCGTCGTCCGGACGGCTCGGCGGCGGGCACGCTGCGCCGGTTGCTGGGACCGGCCGGGTCGTATTCGGTGCGTTGGCTGGACCGGCTGGTCGGCGGTTCGGGATCGGTCCGCCGTCGGCTCGGCGGCATCGGATCCACCGGTACGGTCGAGGAGTTCCGGATCGAGCAGGTGGTCTGGGGCGCGCTCGGCCTGACCGGCGGCGCGCTGCTGCTGACGGTGCTCACCGCGTTGCGCGGCAGGCCGGATCCGGTGCTGATCGCAGGTGCGGCGCTGATCGGCGGGGCCGGCGGAGTGCTGGCCCGGGACTGGTGGCTCAGCCGCCAGTTGGCCCGGCGGGAGACCGTCATGCTCGCGGAGTTCCCGGTGATCGCCGACCTGCTGGCGCTTGCCGTGGTGGCCGGCGAATCCCCGGTCGACGCGCTGCACCGGGTGTGCCGGCTGACCAGCGGAGAACTGACCCGGGATCTGCGGCGGGCGCTGGACGATGCCCGTACCGGTACGCCCATCACCCGGGCGCTCACCGAACTGGCCCAGCGCAGCACGCTCGATCCGTTCGCGCGGTTCGTGCGGGGCCTGGTCGTGGCCATCGACCGAGGCACCCCGCTGGCCGGGGTGCTGCGTGCCCAGGCGGCCGACGTGCGGGAATCGGCCAAGCGCGCCCTGCTCGAGGCGGGCGGGCAGAAGGAGCTGCAGATGATGGTCCCGGTGGTGTTCCTGATCCTGCCGGTGACCGTGCTGTTCGCGTTGTATCCGGGCCTGCTCACCCTGGTGTCGCTGGCCCGCTGACAAGCCCCGCTGAATGTCCGCTGATAGCGAAGGAGGCAATGTTCCATGGTGCAATCTCAGCTGCTGGCCGCCTGGTTCGGCTCGCTGTACCTGGCCGGCCGGCGGCGGATCGGCAGCACC
>DASUAC010000264.1:0-4893 GCA_035763985.1 Jatrophihabitans sp.
CTTGCGGGAGAACGCGCCCTTGGCGATCTTCTCGTCCGCGCCGTAGTTGAGCACCGCGCGCTGCAGCATGTGGTTGTTCAACGCGCCCAGGCCGAGGCCAACCGTGCCGAACACTCCCATCAGCGGGTGGCCGAAGAGGCTCAGCACGACGATGCTGACCAGACCCAGACCCGCGCTCACGATGATCGAACGGCGGAGGTTGGCCACCGCATCGACCGGGGTGGTCGCTGCCGGCTGCACAGTTGCCATTAACTCACTCTCTCAAGTAACTGCGAACTCGAACGACGGTGTAGCAGCCCGCCGCCAGCAAACCGGCGGCAATGCCGACTACGGCCAGTATCGGAGATGTATGTAGCGGCCCGTCGACCCACCAGCCGAGCGCGAAGCCGATCACCACCATGCAGGCGGAGACGGCGCCCAGGCTGAGCAGGCCCGACCAGGTGAGACCCTGCGAGTCGTCGCCCACCCGAGTGATCAGTTGGCTGCGGGTGAGTGCTTGCCAGTTTCACTCACGGGCGACTCCTTCGGGGGTCGATGGCGCGGACTTCGCCATCAGCTGCTTCGATGACAGCCGGCTCGGGACAACCACTTCACACTTTCCGGTGCTGTCCGAGCCGCTGCCGCGAACCTATCACAGCGAAGAGATAGGTCTTGACGCGGACCCCGTCGTCTGCTTACCCCACCGAACGCCCGTCGGCGGCCCGCTCGGCAGCCCCGGACGAGGCGTCAGAAGCGGGCCGAGCGCAGCCGCGGGATGGCGGCGGCGAGCACCCCGCCGGCGAACAGCGCGGCGGCCACCGCCAGCACCAGCCAGGGACCGCTGCTCACCGACATGGCCACCGCCCCGAAGGCCAGCACCGCCGACCAGAAGTACAGCAACAGGACGGCCCGCCGGTGGCTGTGGCCGAGCTCCATCAGCCGGTGGTGCAGGTGTTCCTTGTCCGGCGCGAACGGCGACTGGCCGCGGGACAGCCGCCGGATCACCGCCAGCGCCAGGTCGAACAGCGGGAAGGCGAGCACCATCAGCGGCAGGATCAGCGGCAGGTACAGCGGCAGCGCGCCCTTGATGCCGAGCGACTGCGGGTCGGCCTGCGCCGAGGCGGTGGTGGCCGCGGCGGACAGCAGCAGGCCGACCAGCATCGAGCCCGAATCGCCCATGAAGATCCGGGCCGGCGCGAAGTTGTGCGGCAGGAAACCGACGCAGGCGCCGACCAGGCCGGCGCAGATCAACGTGGGCGCCAGCGCGATGTCGGTGTTGCCGACCACCGCCAGGTGGTAGCTGTAGCCGAAGAAGGCCAGTCCCTGGATCGCGGTGATGCCGGCCGCCAGCCCGTCCAGGCCGTCGATGAAGTTGATCGCGTTGATGGTCAGCACGGTCAGCAGGATGGTGATCTCGACGCTGGCGTCCCGATCCAGCGGGATGGTGCCGATGTGTCCCCACGGTACGTAGATGTAGAGCAGCTGGATGCCGCCCAGGATGGACATCACCGCCGCCGCGGTCACCTGGCCGGCGAACTTGGTCAGCGAATCCAGCTCGTACCGGTCGTCCAGCACCCCGAGCGCGAACACGATCAGCCCGCCCCACAGGACGCCCGAGATCTCGTTGCCGTTGCGGAAGGTCGACTGCAGGGTGGGCAGCGCGTGCGCGATCAGCATCGCCATGCCGAAGCCGGCCAGCAACGCGACGCCGCCCAGCCGCGGGGTGTCCACCGCGTGCACGTCCCGGTCCCGCGGTTTGGCCACCGCACCCCACCGGGTGGCCAGCAACCGGGCCAGCGGAGTGCACAGGTAAGTGCCGATGGCGGCGATCAGGCCGACCAGGGCGTATTCCAGGGACGGATGCACGAAGGACCGTTCGGGGCTCAGCCCCGCGGGTCCGGGTAGGCCGGATGGGCGGCCACCAGCTCGGACACCTCTGCCCGTACGGCCGCGTGCACCGACTCGTCGTCGGTGGTGGCGGCCCGGCTGATCAGCTCGGCGATCCGGTCCATCTGCGGCTCGGTCATGCCCTGGGTGGTCACCGCCGGCGAGCCGATCCGGATGCCGGAGGCGATCGACGGCGGTGCCGGGTCGTTCGGGATGGCGTTCTTGTTCAGCACGATGCCGGCCGCGTCGCACCGGGCCTCGGCGTCCTTGCCGGTGACCCCGACGTTCTGCAGGTCGATCAGCGCCAAGTGGGTGTCGGTGCCGCCGGAGACCGCGCGCATCCCGCGCGCCACCAGGCCCGCGGTCAGCGCCTGCGCGTTGGCGATCACCTGCCGGGCGTAGGTCTGGTACTCCGGGGTGGCGCACTCGGCCAGGTTGACCGCCTTGGCGGCCACCGCGTGCATCAGCGGCCCGCCCTGCATCATCGGGAACACCGCCTTGTCCAGCTTGGCGGCGTGTTCGGCCTTGCACACCAGCGCGCCACCACGCGGGCCGCGCAGCACCTTGTGGGTGGTGAAGGTGACCACGTCGGCGTACGGCACCGGCGACGGGATCGCCTTGCCGGCCACCAGGCCGATGAAGTGGGCGGCGTCCACCAGCAGGATCGCACCCACCTCGTCGGCGATCTCCCGGAAGGCGGCGAAGTCGATCAGCCGCGGAATCGCCGAGCCGCCGCAGATGATCAGCTTGGGCCGGTGCTCACGAGCCAGCGAACGGACCTGGTCGTAGTCGATGTGCTCGGTCTCCGGGTGCACGCCGTAGTGCACCGCGTTGAACCACTTGCCGGAGAAGCTGACCTTGGTGCCGTGGGTCAGGTGGCCGCCGTGCGGCAGCGACATGGCCAGCAGGGTGTCCCCCGGCTGCAGGAACGCGCCGTACACGGCCAGGTTGGCGCTGGCCCCGGAGTGCGGCTGCAGGTTGGCGTGGTCAGCGCCGAACAGTGCCTTGGCCCGGGCGATGCCGATCTCCTCGGCGCGGTCCACCACCTCACAGCCGCCGTAGTACCGCTTGTGCGGGTAACCCTCGGCGTACTTGTTGCTCAGCGTGCTGCCCAGCGCCGCCAGCACCGCCGCGGAGGTGAAGTTCTCGCTGGCGATCAGTTGCAGGCCGCCGCGGAGCCGATCCAGCTCGTCCAGCACGACGCCGGCGATCTCCGGATCCACCTTCTGGAGTGCCTCGAAATCCGGACCCCAATATTCGTCGGACATGCCTTCTCCCCTTGGCAGATCTCGGATGGCTGCGCGAGTCGCGGTCTCACCGCCGCCGGGCTCTGAGGCTAGGTTAGCCGACCCGGCCGGTTTCGAGGTCGGGCACCACCTCGCGCAGCGCCGACAGGCTGATCGCGCCCTCCCGCAGCAGCCGCGGCGCCTCCTGGGTCAGGTCCACGATGCTGGACGGCTGGCCCACCGGCACCTCGCCGCCGTCCAGGTACACCGACACCGACTCACCGAGCTGGGCGTAGGCCTGCTGCGCGGTCAGCGCCGGTGGCTGGCCGCTCACGTTCGCGCTGGACACCGCCATCGGACCGGTCTCGGCCAGCAGATCCAGCGCGATCGGGTGCAGTGGCATCCGGACCGCGACGGTGCCCCGGGCATCGCCCAGATCCCAGGCCAGCGACGGCGCATGCTCGACCACCACGGTGAGCCCGCCCGGCCAGAACGCCTCGACGAGATCCCGCAGCGTGGACGGCACGAAGCTCACCAGGCCGTCGATGGTCGCCCAGGAACCGACCAGCACCGGCACCGGCATGTCCCGGCCGCGGCCCTTGGCGGCCAGCACGCCGGCCACCGCGCTGGGGTTGAAGGCGTCCGCGCCGATGCCGTACAGGGTGTCGGTCGGCAGCACCACCACCGAGCCGGACCGGACCGCCCGGGCCGCCGCGGTGATCGCCATCGGCCGGTTGGCCAGCTCGGCACAGTCGAGGATCTCGCTCATGCCTCGAATCTTGCCGCATCGGCCGGTGGCCGCCGTCCGGGCGCTCTTGTCGGTACGCCCGCTCCTGTCGGTACGCCCCCTGCGTCCTGCGTCCCCGATCGGTACGGCGCTGCTGCGCAGCTTCTCGAGTCGCCGTCCGGCCTGCGGGGTGTCAGGATCATGACGCTTCTACCGTTCACTCCCGGTTGAGCGGGGTTCGTGCCAGCCGGAGGTGATGGCATCCCTGCCCCCGGAGAGGAAACATCCATGTCGTTATCCCCGCGCACCCTGTTCCGCCGCAGATGGTTGGCCGCGCTTGCCGCCGCAAGCGCCCTGGCCGTCCTCGGCCTCGCCCAGCCGGCCCGGGCGGCCGTCCAGCCGACCGTCCCGACCGGAAGCGCGTGGGCGGTCAGCCTGGGCGACTCCTACATCTCCGGCGAGGCCGGTCGGTGGGCCGGCAACTCCAGCGATTCCACCCAGACGGACGCGCTGGGCCCGACCGCCTACTACGACACCAGCACCGGTGAGTCCATCCCCGGCTGCCATCGCTCGAAGTCGGCCGAGATCGGCTTCGGCACGATCAGCGGCGCCAACCTCGCCTGCTCCGGTGCCACCACCGCCACCCAGCCCTACTCATCCGGCAACGACTTCAAGCCCGGCCTGGACTTCTACGACGACGGCGCCGGACACATCGGCCAGGCGCTGGCGTTGCAGAACTTCGCCGCCGGCCACCGGGTCAGCATGGTGGTCGTCTCCATCGGCGGCAACGACTTCAACTTCGGCACGATCGTCCAGGACTGCGTGGAGGACTTCCTGACCTCGCCGACCTGGTACAAGAACTACTGCAACGACGACTCGACGGTGACCTCGAACTTCACCGCAAGCAACATCAGCGCGGTGACCGCCAACATCACCACCGCGCTGCGCAACGTGAACACCGCACTGAGCCGGGACGGCTACACCACCAGCGACTACAGCATGGTGGTGCAGACCTATCCGTCGCCGCTGCCGCCGGGTTCCGGTATCCGCTACAGCGAATCCGGCTACACCCGG
>DASUAC010000265.1:0-3354 GCA_035763985.1 Jatrophihabitans sp.
CTGGAGGCGCAGGCTCCCGGTCTCGCCGCCGTGCGCGGCGACCAGATCGCGGCCGCGCTGGGCGACCTGGTACCCGAGGTCGATCGCAAAGTCCTCACCGACCGGTTCGCCGACTACATGGCGGCGAGCTGTGCCGGCGCCGTGGCCGCCGGAATCGCCGGCTGGCGCGACGACGACCTGGCATTCATCCGCGACTGGGGCTTCGACCTGTCCGCCATCGGAGTCCCGGTGGCGGTCTGGCAGGGCGGCGAGGACCGGATGGTGCCCTTCGCCCACGGCCGCTGGCTGGCGGGTCGGCTGCCCGCCGCCACCGCGCACCTCGATCCGGCCGAGGGGCACCTGTCCCTCGTGCTGAACGCCTTCGACCTGATCGTCGCCGACTTGATGAAGCACCTCGCCTGAAGCGTCGACAGCGGCGCTGTGCACAAGGGCGCTCGGCCGGGTCCCCGGCCGAGCGCCTCTGTGCGGCTTCGATCAGGTGTCGGCTAGTTGTCGGAGTCCGCGCCCGGGACGAAGGCGCCGGGCACCTGGTCCGGAGCGAAGATCTTGCTGTCGCCCGGGTACGGCTTGGTCCAGCCGGTGGTCTGGTAGAAGGTGTAGCGGTTCATCTGCTCCGGGTTGGCGAAGTCCGGTATGGCGGTCGGGCCGGTGAAGTGCTGCTGCGCGGCCCACGCCTTCCACTTGGCCGCGACGGGCTGCTCGGTGGTCGGGACCGTCGTCGCCGCGACGTTCGCCTTGGCCACGGTCGCGGCGCTCTGGCCGGGCGGCACGTTCGCGCCACAGGTCGGCTGCGGCGACACGCCGAGGGTCAGCGAGGTCTGGTTCGGCACCGCGGTGAACGGGGTGTAGTTCGGCGTCGAGGTGAACGCGTCGGTCATCGGGGTGGCCGCCGAGTCGAGCTGGTTCATCGGGTGGATCCCGAGGATCTGCTCGATCGTGCGGATCATCGTGATCTGCGAGTAGTAGTGGTCGTCGACCACGCCGTGCTGGGCGTAAGGGCTGATGACCTGGACCGGCGCCCGGTGGCCGTCGACGTGGTCGAGGCCGGCCTGGGAGTCGTCCTCGACGATGAAGATCGCCGAGTCCTTCCAGTACTTGCTGTGCGAGATGGTGTCCACGATCCGGCCGACCGCGAGGTCGTTGTCGGCGACCTGGGCGGCCGGGCTGGCCGAGCCGCCGGTGTGGTCGTTGGACAGCCAGAACATGTTCAGGTTGGCCGGGCCGTTCTTCAGGAAGTCCTGCTTCCAGACCTCGGCCTTGTAGACGTCCGGCACCGAGGTGTCGAACAGCGGGAAGCCCGGGACGGACACGGCGTTCAGCGACGGGATCGCCGAGCCGGTCTGGATCGGGTAGGCGCTCGGGTCGCCGGTGGCGGCCATGTTCTGCGTGTCGCAGTACAGGTTCTGCCAGCTCGCCCCGGCCGGCTTGTTCTCGATCGACTGGAACTCGCCGAAGTCCCGCACGGTCTTGCCCGCGGCCTGCGCCCCGGTCCAGATGAAGCCCGACTCCTGGTGGCCCAGGACGTCGTTCTCCGTGTCGTAGCTGCGCAGGTATTCGCCCGCGGAGGACTCGGTGTACTCCGGGTCGTCCGCCTGCATCAGCCAGTTGTGGCCCTCGGCGGAGTTGGTGCCGACGTCGTAGAAGTCGTCGTAGAGGCCGAACTGCTGCGCCAGGGCGTGCTGGTTCGGGGTGACGGCCTCGCCGTACTGGGTGAGCGTCGAGTCGCCGTTGCCCTGCGGCAGATCGCCGAAGACCTGGTCGTAGGTCCGGTTCTCCTTGACGATCAGGAACACGTGCTTGATCGTCGACGGGTCGCCGATCCGCGTCGGGACCGGGACCGGCTTCGCGTGGCTCTGGGCGTTCGCGAGCTTCACCGAGCCGACCGTCCAGCCGTTGTACTGGAAGACCTTGCCCGTGTAGGCGCGGATCTGCTGGTCGCTCGGCAGGGTGAAGCGGGTCAGGCTGCTGGTGGTGTCGTGGGTGTTGTGGCCGGCCGCGACGGTCGGGCGCAGGGCGTCGATGCCGCGGGTGTTGGCGACGACGATCTGGTTGCCGACCGTGGCCACCTCGGCCGGGAAGTAGTCCGTCGGCAGCAGGCCCGTGTAGCTGGCCGGCTGCTGCGCCGAGGTGAAGCGGTAGACCGCGACCGCGTTGGCCCGGCCGAGGGTCACCAGCAGGTGGCCGTCGGCGGTCAGGTCGATGGCGTCGGGCTCGTAGCCGACCGAGGCCTCCGGCCACGGCTGGGTCGAGATCGTCTGGACGACCTTGCCCTTGCCGGTGTCGATGACCGAGACGGAGTTGCTGTTGGTGTTCGCCACGAACACCGTCTTGCCGGACGCGTACACCGCGGTCGGGTGCAGGCCGACGTTGATGCTGCCGACGGCGGCCGTCGGGTTGGCGGTGTCGATGACGCTGACGGTGCCGGTGGTGGCGGAACCGGTCGCCGGGTTCGCCGGCACCGCGGTGCCGTAGGAGTTGATGGTGGTGTCGCCGGCAACCGCGGTGCGGCCGCCCTCGTCGCTGACGTAGAGCTTGCCGCCGACCAAGACCATGCCGCGCGGGGCGATGCCGGTGTTCCAGCTCTGTGTGACGGTGCCGCTCGCCGCGTCGATGGCCACGACCCGGTTCTGGCCGTTGATCGCCGCGTACACGGTCGAGCCGTCGGCGGAGAACACGGCCTTGGCCGAGAGGGCGTGCATCGAGCCGTTGGCCGGGATGGCGACGTCGACCGGGTTGGCCAGGGTGCCGTCGGCGTTCACGGTGAACTTGGTGAAGCCGTCGGTCCGGCCGATCCAGACGGACTTGCCGTCGGGCGAGTAGGTGGGCGAGGTCTGGCCGACGTCGTTCCCGCTGATCTTCAGGTTCGCCGTCGCGGAGTTGCCGACGACCTGCTGGACCTGGTAGCTGCGCAGGTCGACGATGACCAGCGCGACGCCGCCGTCGGCGACGGTGGCGGCCAGGTGGGTGCCGTCGGGGCTGACCGAAGCGCCCATGATCTTGCCCTGGTTGATCACCAGGCGGTTGCCGATCGGGTTGATGTACTGGTCGCCGGCGATGACCTCGCCCTTGTTGGTGAGCTGGCCGACCTGCTGCGTGCCGAACTGCTGGGTCGACGCGGAGCCGAAGGTGGCGCCCGTCAACACCAGCGCGACCGACGCTACGCCTGCCTTCGCGAGACGCCCGCGGCCGGCGGGACCACCGGAGAGACCGACGCCTTTCGCGGTGGGCCGTCTGCGACGCTGTACTTGCATGGAGTCTTCCTTTGATCGGCTTCAGTGGGCAGGGAGCAGATCGACGTCGCCGTCGAACTGCCACAGCGGGTTCGGCTCGTCCCCGTCCGGGGTCCGAACCAGG
>DASUAC010000266.1:0-2467 GCA_035763985.1 Jatrophihabitans sp.
CGGCGGGCCTGGCAGCTGGCTGGCTGAGGTTTCGCCGGCGGCGCCGGTGAGGCTGCCGGTGGCCGAGGCGTCCGGGCTGGCGGTCTCCAGCGGCGGCTCCAGCCGTCCCGGATCCACCAGCGCGGCCTCCACCATGACCGCCGCGGTGCCCTGCACCGCCGGCAGCACCGCGTCGGCATAGCCCAGATCCCGGATCGCCAGCTTGCTGGTGATGGCGTACGCCCGCTGCCGGCCGTCCAGCACCGCGAGCACCGCGGTCAGGCTGCGGTTGGTGATCAGCGACCGGGGCACCGCGCCGCCGGGCAGTGCGATCGTCCGGATCGGCCGCTGCTGCTCCAGCAGTTCCAGCCGGCCGTCCCGCAGCGCCAGCAGGCCGGGCACCGAGCCGCTCGCGGTGGCGGTGCCGGACACCCCGACCGAGGTGCCGCTGGGCCGGGACGACGGCTGCGGCTCGCCGTGCCAGATCAGCGCGACGGCCAGCGCCAGCAGCACCAGCACGCCGAAGCCGGGGTGCCGGGTCCAGCTCCGCAGCAGGGCGATTCGGCCAGGGGTGGCAGGCATGAAGGGGTACGCGTCAGCTGATCAGCGAGGCGGCCTGGGTGGCCGTGGCCGGCAGCGAGATGGCGACCCGCAGGCCGCCGGCCGGCAGCGCGCTGGCCTCGATCGAGCCGTTGTGGGCGTCCACGATGGCGCGCACGATGGACAGCCCGAGCCCGGCGCCGCGCTGTCCGGTGCGTGCCCGGCCGCCGCGCCGGAAGGCGTCGAAGAGGCCCTCCACCTCGTCCGGCTGGACCGAGATGCCGGAGTTGGTGACGACGATCTTGGAGATCCGGGACGGGCCGACGCCCTCGGCCTCGGTATGGATCTTCACCCAGCCACCGGGCACGTTGTACCGGACGCCGTTCTCCACCAGGTTGCCGATCACCCGCTCCAGCAGCCGCGGGTCGCCGGTGGTGCTGACCGGCTCGCCCTCCACCGTGATGGTGATGCCGCGGCCGGCCGCCTCGGTCTGCGCGGCGGCCATCGCGTTCGGGATCAGCTCGTTGAGCACCACCGGCTCGGACAGCTCGAGCCCCTGGCCCTCCCGGCCCTGCAGCCGGGCCAGCGCGAGCAGCGCGTCGACCAGCCGCTGCGCCCGGTTGGTGGCCTCCCGCACCACCTCGCCCATCCGGCGCAGTTCCTCGGCGGCGGCGTTCGGGTCGGACAGCGTGACGTCCAGTTCGGTCTGGATCACCGCCAGCGGGGTGCGCAGCTCGTGGCTGGCGTTGGCCACGAACCGGCGCTGGCTGCCGAAGGCCGCGTCCAGCCGGGCCAGCATCTCGTCGAAGGTGTCGGCCAGTTCGCGCAACTCGTCGTCCGGGCCGCCCAGGTCGATCCGCTCGTTCAGGGTCTGGGTGGACAGCTGCCGCGCGGTCTGGGTGATCCGGGCCACCGGCCGCAGCGCCTGGCGGGCCAGCAGGTAGCCGCCGATCGAGCCGATCAGCACGATCACCCCGAAGTAGAGCAGGCCGTTGTTGAGCAGGTAGTGCAGCGCGTCGGTACGCATCACCGAGCGGGCCTGGGACGGGTTCCACAGCGTCTGGGTGTGCGTGGTGTTGTCGATGATGGTGACGTCGCCGGGGTTGGTGGGCAGCGCGATCTGGGTCAGCGCCCGGTCGAGCAGGATGTAGGAGGTTGCCAGCAGCGCGGCACCGATCAGCAGGACCAACGCCCCGTACAGCAGGGCCATCCTGATCCGAAGGGTCGGCTGTATCAGTCTCACTCTTGCGTTCTCACTGCCTCGATACGAAATCCTGCGGGGCCCGCGACCCGTTGCTCACTGTTCGGCCGATGCGCCGCCCTCGCCGCCGCTGTCCTCCCCCGCCGAGATCAGCGACGGGTCGACCCGGTAACCGGAGCCGACCACGGTCTCGATGATCGGCGGCTCGCCGAGTTTGCGTCGCAACGTCATCATCGTCACCCGCACGGTCGTCGTGAACGGGTCCGCGTGCTCGTCCCAGACCCGATCGAGTAGTTCCTCACTGGACACAACGACACCGGCGGCGGACAGCAACGTCTCCAGGACCCCGAACTCCTTGCGGGTCAGGTCGATGTTGCGGCCGGACCGGGTCACGGTCCGCTTGGCCGGGTCCAGCACCAGGTCGCCGGCCTGCAGCACCGGTGGCGCGGCCGGGGTGGCCCGCCGGCCGAGCGCGCGCACCCGGGCCACCAGTTCGGCGAACGCGAACGGCTTGGCCAGGTAGTCGTCGGCGCCCAGCGCCAGGCCCTCCACCTTGTCCTCGATGGCGGCGCTGGCGGTGAGCATGATCACCCGGGTCAGCACGCCCTCGTCGGTCAGCGACCGGCAGATCTCGTCGCCGCTCTTGCCCGGCAGGTCCCGGTCGAGCACCACCACGTCGTACCGGGTAGTGGTCGCCTTGCCGAAGCCCTCGTCGCCGTCGTACGCGACGTCGACGGCCATCCCCTC
>DASUAC010000267.1:0-2222 GCA_035763985.1 Jatrophihabitans sp.
GCCCTCGAAGCCGAAGGTGTAGGCGATCCGGCCGGACAGCACGCTGAACGCGTTCGAGGTGAACAGCGAGCCCTCGACCGAGTGCGGCACCCCGCCGAGGAACCGGTTGGCGTAGTCGTTGAACATGCAGCCGGCGAACACGCCGGTCCGGCTGCCGAACAGCGTGGTCGGGTCGATGCCGGCCCGCTCGAATGTCTCCCAGGACGTCTCCAGCAGCAGCCGGTGCTGCGGGTCGGTGGCGACCGCGCTGCGCGGGCTCATGTCGAAGAAGCCCGCGTCGAAGTCGGCCAGGTCGTAGAGGAAGCCTGCGCTGCGCACGTACGTCTTGTTGGACGCGTCCGGATCCGGGTCGTAGATGCCCTCCAGATCCCAGCCGCGGTCGGTCGGGAAGTCGTCGATGGCGTCCACCCGGGCGTCCACCAGCTGCCACAGCTCCTCCGGCGTGGTCACGCCACCCGGATAGCGGCAGGCCATGCCGATGATCGCGATCGGCTCGTGCCGCTCGTCCCGGAGCTCGCCCAGCCGGCGTCGAGCCTCGGCGAGATCCACCGTCACCCGCTTGAGGTACTCGCGGAGTTTGTCCTCAGTTGGCATTGGAGCCGAACCTTTCTGCTGAAGCGAACTGCTGAAGGGAACTAGGGCGGCGCAGCTACAGCTGCGTGTCGATGAAGGCGAAGATTTCGTCGTCCGAGGCGGATTGGATCTGCTCGTGTACGTCGAGCTGTTCCGCTCCGTCCGGGCTTCCCGGTCCGGCTTCCAGCCGGGCCAGCGTGCTGTGCAACAGGGCGATGAGCTTGCCGCGGACCACCGGATCGGCCTGCCGCTCCAGCCCGTCCAGCTGGACGGCCAGGCTCTCCTCGGGCGAGGCCGTCCGCGGGGCCAGGGTGCGCATCAGGTGGTCGAGCAGCGCGGTCACCGTCGGGTAGTCGAAGGCGAGGGTGGCCGGCAGCCGCAGTCCGGTCGTCGCGTCCAGCCGGTTGCGCAGGTCCACCACCGTGAGCGAGTCGAAGCCGAGTTCGGAGAAGGCGTGCGCCGGACTGATCGCCTCGGCGTCGGCGAAGCCGAGCACCGCGGCCACCTCGGCCCGGATCAGCTCGCTGAGCAGCTCGCGGGCGGCGTCTTCGGCCAGCCCGGCCAGCCGCTCGGCGAGCCCGCCGCGCTGAGTGACCGGTTCGGCCGCGGAGCCGGTGGTCTCGTCGGCGCGGGCCGGCCGGGGCGCCCGGCGGGTGGCCTTGGTGAGGCCGCGCAGCACCGGCGTCAACTGGCCGTCCTCGGCCCGCTCGCGCAGGCTGCGGGCGTCCCAGGCCGCCGCCACCAGCCGGCCGGAGCCGGTCAGCGCCTGGTCGAACAGCGCCAGTCCGAGCTCGGCGGCCAGCGGCGCCAGCCCGGACCGGCCCAGCCGGGCCACGTCGGCCGGCGTGAGCTTGCCGGTCATGCCGGTCTCGACGTCCCACAGACCCCAGGCCACCGAGGTCGCCGGCAGGCCGTTGGCCAGCCGGTGCTCGGCCAGGCCGTCCAGGAAGCCGTTCGCCGCCGCGTAGCCGCCCTGCCCGGCGTTGCCGAGCACGCCGGCCACCGAGGAGAACAGTACGAACGCGGCCAGCGGCTGCCCCGCGGTCAGCTCGTGCAGGTGCCAGGCGGCATCCGCCTTGGGCCCGAACACCGGGCCGAGTTCGTAACCGGACAGCCGGTCCACCGGCGCATCGGCGGTCACCCCGGCCGCATGCACCACCGCGGACAGCTGCCGGTCACCGATCGCCTCGGCCAGCGCGCGCCGGTTGGCGACGTCGCAGGCCTCGACGACCACTTCGGCGCCCAGTCGAGCGAGCCGCTCGACGAGCTCCGGCGCACCGGCCGCTGCCGGGCCGCTGCGGGACAGCAGCAGCAGGCTGCGCACCCCGTGCCCGGTCACCAACCGCTCGGCCACCAGCGCACCCAGGCCACCGGTGCCACCGGTGATCAGCACCGTGCCGGACCTCAGATCCGCAGTGTTCGCAGCCGAATCCGCCTCGGCCGGCACCGGGGCCAGCCGCGGCACCAGCACCGCGCCGTCCCGAATCGCCAGCTGCCATTCCCCGGCGGCCAGCAGGGCGGCCACCGCCGGCCAGGCGCCGGAGGCGTCGGAGTCCGAGTCGACCAGCGCGAACCGGCCCGGGTGTTCGGCGGCCGCCGCCCGGATCAGGCCCCAGACCGCGCCGCCGGTCATCACCGGTCCGGTGGTT
>DASUAC010000268.1:0-6507 GCA_035763985.1 Jatrophihabitans sp.
GTGCGGGCCGGTGCTGTTCGTCGACGGCGACCCGGGCCGGCCGTACCTGGCCTTCAGCCTGCTGGCCAGCCCGGCTGCCGGCAACCGGATGCGGCTGACCGTGGCCAGTCCGGATCCCGACGGGAGCGTCGCCGACCCGCGGCCGGACAGCGACCTGGTCCGCCCGGACGGCAAGCTGCCGCCGGTGCATTACCGGCTGCGGCCGCCCACGCCGCCACCGGCGGTGGGCGACGTGCTGACCACCGCCAGCACGCTGGGCACCCGGATCACCCCGGCGCCGGCCTCGGCGCTCATGGTCGGCCAGCGGTCCGGGGTACGGCTGGTCGAGTACGGCTTCGTCAACTCCTACGACTGGGGCGATCGGGCGCGCACCGCGCCGGCCGGCTACCGGCTGCTGGCCTTCGCCACCGAGCCGATACCGGGCGAGCTGGCCGCCGGCTCACCGGATCTCTCTGTCCGGGTGGACGGCAACGAGCGCGGGCCGCTGGCCGAGACCTCGGACTACGTGGTGACCGCGATCCCCCGGCACGCCCGCCGGGTGGAGCTGGTGCTCACCGACAGCGGGTTGAAGCAATCCGTCTCGCTGCTCACCGGCAAGCCGGATCCGGCGAACCCGGTGGTGACCGTGCGCAGCCATGACCGGCAGCAGCTCAACATCGCCCGCGCCGTCCGGGTGCGGCTGCAGACCAGCGCCGGCACCGGCGTGCTGACCGGCACCCTGACCGTGCGGACGGTCTCGCTTTCGTACTGGGCGGCCGACGGCGACTGCCCGCGACCGGACCGGGCCTGGCTGCACATCGGCGCGCTGCTGCAGTTGGAGGGCGACAAGCAGCCGTACGGCACCGAGCCCGCGCTGCTGACGGTGACGGTGCCCGGCGTGGGCGTCCGTCGCGCCGCCAACGCGGCGGCTGACCCGGCGACCGGGGTGGACGCCGTGGCCGACGTGCCGGCCTCGATGACCGGTGGCAGCCTGACCTTCGCCGGCAGCGTGCAGACCGGCAAGGGCACGCTGACCGTGCTGACCCCGGTCACCATCGCGTTCCGGATCCCGGCGGGCTGAGCGAAGCGCTCAGCGGACGAACGTGTCCACCGCGACGGCGACGAAGACGAAGGCCAGATAGCTGTTGGACAGGTGGAACAACCGCATCGGCCGGGTCCGGCCGCCGCGCCGGGTGACCGCCAGCAGCCGGTGCGCCTCCAGTAGCAACACCGCGCCGGCGCCCAGCGCCAGCACGCCGTACACCCAGCCGGTGGCCACCGGCCAGAGCACCAGCGAGGCGGCCACGGTGAGCCAGCTGTACCGGACGATCCGGCGCGCAACCTGCACCGGCGAGGCAACCACCGGCAGCATCGGCACGCCGGCCCGGGCGTAGTCGTCCCGGTACCGGATGGCCAACGCCCAGAAGTGCGGCGGCGTCCAGCAGAACACCATCGCGAACAGCACCACCGGCGCCCAGCCGAGCGAACCGGTGACCGCCGCCCAGCCGATCAGCACCGGCATGCAGCCGGCCGCGCCGCCCCAGACGATGTTCTGGGCGGTCCGCCGCTTGAGCAGCATGGTGTAGACCACCACGTAGAAGCCGATCGCCAGCACGGTCAGCCCACCGGCCAGCCAGTTGGTGGCCAGCCCGATCAGCAGCACCGCGACCAGGCCGAGCACCGCGCCGAACACCAGCGCGCCGCGCGGCGAGACCTGGTGCCGGGCCAGCGGCCGGTGCCCGGTACGGCGCATCACCGCGTCGATGTCGCGGTCGATGAAGCAGTTCAGCGCGTTGGCGCTGCCTGCGGCCAGCGTGCCGCCGGCCATGGTGGCCAGCACCACACCCAGTCCGGGCAGGCCGTGCGCGGCCAGCACCATGGCGGGCAGCGTGGTGACCAGCAGCAGCTCGATGATCCGCGGCTTGGTGAGTGCGACGTAGGCCCGCACCGTCTCGGCGAACCGGCTCCGGGGCGCTCCGGCAGCTGCCCGGGAGCGCTGGTGCGCGGGGGCCAGCGGAGTCTGCGTCACCCGGCCAGCGTAGCCCGCCGGATCGGTGCGCCCGCACCGGCGGTGCCACCCCGCTGCGCGCCGGTGCTCGCGGCACAGCGCCAGTGACTAGGCTGGAAATCGCCAACCAGTGCACACACTCGCTAGCCGGTCGGAGAGCTGACGTGAAGCCTGACACCCACACCGCCGCGGAGGTCGTCACCACCCATCCCAAGTGGTGGACCGAGCTCGACTCCAAGGCGGTGGACACCGCCCGGCTGTTGGCGGCCGACGCGGTGCAGAAGGTGGGCAACGGCCATCCGGGCACCGCGATGAGCCTCGCCCCGCTGGCCTACCTGCTCTTCCAGCGGATCCTGCGGCACGACCCGACCGACCCGAACTGGGTGGCCCGGGACCGGTTCGTGCTGTCCAACGGACACTCCTCGCTGACCCTCTACATCCAGCTCTACCTGTCCGGCTACGGCCTGGAACTGGACGACCTGAAGGCGCTGCGCACCTGGGGCTCGCTGACCCCCGGGCACCCGGAGCACGGCCACACCATCGGGGTGGAGACCACCACCGGCCCGCTCGGCCAGGGCGTCGGCAACGCGGTCGGGATGGCGATGGCCGCCCGCCGGGAGCGCGGCCTGTTCGACCCGGACACCGCGCCGGGCGAGTCGCCGTTCGACCACCACATCTACGTCTTCGCCGGCGACGGCGACATGGAGGAGGGGGTGGCCAGCGAGGCCGCCTCGCTCGCCGGTCACCAGCAGCTGGGCAACCTGACCCTGGTCTACGACGACAACCACATCTCGATCGAGGACGACACCAACGTGGCGTTCTCCGAGGACGTGCTCAAGCGCTTCGAGGCCTACGGCTGGCACACCCAGTACGTCGACTCCGGCGAGGACGTGGTGGCGCTGGAGAAGGCGCTGCTGGCCGCCAGGGCGGAGACCGACCGGCCGTCCTTCATCGCGGTGCGCACCATCATCGGCTGGCCGGCACCGACCAAGCAGAACACCGGCAAGGCACACGGCGCCGCGCTCGGCGAGGACGAGATCCGCAAGACCAAGGAGCTGCTCGGGTTCAACCCGGACGTGCACTTCGCGGTCGACGACGAGGTGCTCGCACACGCCCGCCAGGTGGCCGAGCGGGGCCGGCAGGCGCGCCGGGACTGGCAGCCCGGCTTCGACGACTGGGCGGCCGGCAACCCCGAGCGCAAGGCCCTGTTCGACCGGATGAGCACCCGCAGCCTGCCGCCCGGCTGGGCCGACGTGCTGCCGAGCTTCGCCACCGAGAAGGACGGCAAGCCGAACACGATGGCCACCCGGGCCGCGTCCGGCAAGGTGCTCAGCGCGCTGGCCCCGGTGCTGCCGGAGCTGTGGGGCGGTTCGGCCGACCTGGCCGAGTCGAACAACACCACCATGGAGGGCGAGCCGAGCTTCGTGCCGGCCGACCGGCAGACCAAGGAGTGGCCGGGCGGCCCGTACGGGCGCACCCTGCACTTCGGCATCCGCGAGCACGCGATGGGCTCGATCATGAACGGCATCACGCTGCACGGCGGCACCCGGGTCTACGGCGGCACCTTCCTGGTGTTCAGCGACTACATGCGCCCGCCGGTCCGGCTGGCCGCGCTGATGCAGCTGCCCACCATCTACGTCTGGACCCACGACTCGATCGGCCTGGGCGAGGACGGCCCCACCCACCAGCCGATCGAGCAGCTGGCCGCGCTGCGCGCGATCCCCGGGCTGGACGTGGTCCGGCCGGCCGACGCCAACGAGACCGCGGTGGTCTGGCGCCGGATCCTGGAGCACACCGACCGACCGGCCGGGCTGGCGCTGTCCCGGCAGGCGCTGCCGGTGCTGGACCCGGCCGCGGTGGCCGACGCCGGCAAGGGCGGCTACATCCTGGCCGAGTCCAGCGCGCCCACCCCGCAGGTGATCCTGATCGCCACCGGCTCGGAGGTGTCGCTGGCGCTCACCGCCCGGGAGCGGCTGGAGGCGGACGGCACCCCGACCCGGGTGGTGTCGATGCCGTGCCTGGAGTGGTTCTACCGCCAGGACCGCGCCTACCAGCAGCAGGTGCTGCCACCCGCGGTGAAGGCCCGGGTCAGCGTCGAGGCGGCCGTCCCGCAGGGCTGGCGGGAGGTCGTCGGCGAGGGCGGCGAGATCGTCGCGATCGACCACTTCGGCGCCAGCGCCGCGGCCTCGGTGCTGTTCGAGCAGTTCGGCTTCACCCCCGACCGGGTGGTGGCCGCCGCGCACGCGGCGCTGGAACGGGCCAACATCATCACCGGCACCACCACCGGCAACTGACTTCTCGCAACCCGCGACTACCGCAGCTTTTTGAGAGGGGATTTCAATGAGTGAGCATCGCAGCGAGCGAGGAGCGGAGCGAATGGGCGATGAGCGCTCGCGCGAAGAGCTGGAGGAACTATGAGCGATCCACTTGCGGAACTTTCTGCACACGGCGTGTCCATCTGGCTGGACGACATCAGCCGGCATCGGCTGGTCACCGGCGACCTGGCCGAGCTGATCGAGCAGAAGCACGTGGTGGGCGTGACCAGCAACCCGTCTATCTTCCAGAAGGCGATGGAGGGCTCGGCCGACGGGGATTCCCCGTACGCCGACCAGATCCGCGACCTGGCGATCCGGGGTGTCTCGCTGGAGGAGTCGGTCCGGCTGCTCACCGCCTACGACATCCGGGCCGCCTGCGACGTGCTGCGGCACGTGTGGGACGAGACCAAGGGGCAGGACGGCCGGGTCTCGCTGGAGGTGGACCCGCGGATCGCGCACGACACCGGGAAGACCACCGCCGAGGCGACCGCGCTGTGGTGGCTGGTGGACCGGCCGAACCTGATGATCAAGATCCCGGCAACTCAAGACGGGCTGGCCTCGATCACCGCCGCCACCGCCTGCGGGATCAGCGTCAACGTCACCCTGATCTTCTCGATCGCCCGCTATCGCAAGGTGATGGAGGCCTACCTGACCGGGCTGGAGCAGGCCCGGGAGAACGGCGTGGACCTGTCCACCATCCGCTCGGTGGCGTCCTTCTTCGTCTCCCGGGTGGACACCGAGGTGGACAAGCGGCTGGACAAGATCGGCAGCGACGAGGCCAAGGCGGTCCGCGGCAAGGCCGGCATCGCCAACGCCCGGCTGGCCTACGAGGCCTTCGAGTCGGTGTTCGTCGGTGACCGCTGGGACAGCCTGGCCGCCGACGGCGCGCATCCGCAGCGGCCGCTGTGGGCCTCCACCGGGGTGAAGGACCCGAGCTACGACGACACCATGTACGTGACCGAACTGGTCGCCCCGCACACCGTGAACACCATGCCGGAGGCGACCCTGAACGCCACCGCCGAGCACGGGGTGATCCGCGGCAACACCGGCAACACCGGCTACCACGAGGCGCGCGGCGTGATGGCCCAGCTGGCCGAGCTGGGCATCGACATCGACGAGGTGACCGAGCTGCTCGAGGTCGAGGGCGTGCAGAAGTTCATGGATTCCTGGTCGGTGCTGCTGGAGGGCGTGCGGAAGCAGCTCGATGCGGCCGCCAAGAAGGCCGGCAAGTGAGCCAGCTGCGGGTGGAGTTGACCGCGGCCGACGCCGAAGCGCTGGCCGGCGCCGTCGAGGAGCTGGTGGCCGACCGGGTGGCCAGCCGGACCACCGCGCAGGACGCCACCCTGTGGGGCCCGGACGCGGAGTCCGAGGCGGCCATCCGGCTGGCCTGGACCACCCTGCACGAGACCTCCCGGCCGCTGGTCGGCCAGATCGAGACGTTGCGCGAGGAGCTGCGCGCCGACGGCCTGGACCACGTGGTGCTGGCCGGCATGGGCGGCAGCTCGCTGGCCCCGGAGGTGATCTGCAAAACCGCCGGGGTGGAGCTGGTCACCCTGGACACCACCGATCCCGGGCAGGTGGCCACCGCGCTGGCCGACCGGCTGGACCGCACCGTGCTGGTGGTGTCCAGCAAGTCCGGCGGCACCGTGGAGACCGACTCGCACCGGCGGGCGTACGAGCAGGCGTTCACCGATGCCGGCATCGACCCGAAGAGCCGGATCGTGGTGGTGACCGACCCGGGCTCGCCGCTGCAGCAGGTGGCCGAACAGTCCGGCTACCGCAAGGTGTTCCTGGCCGATCCGCACGTGGGCGGCCGGTACAGCGCCCTCA
This sequence comes from Jatrophihabitans sp., assembly GCA_035763985.1. GTDB lineage: Bacteria > Actinomycetota > Actinomycetes > Mycobacteriales > Jatrophihabitantaceae > Jatrophihabitans_A. The sequence continues at coordinate 6,133 of DASUAC010000268.1, forward strand.
CCGCGTTCGGCCTGGTGCCGGCCGGGCTGGCCGGTGCCGACATCGGCGGCCTGCTGGACGACGCGGCCGCGGCTGGGCCGGCGCTGGCAGCCGACACGGCGGACAACCCGGGCCTGCGGCTCGGCGCACTGCTCGGGCTGGCCCACAATGCCGGCGCCGACAAGGTGGTGTTCGCCGACCTCGGCTCGGGCATCGACTCGTTCGGTGACTGGGTGGAGCAGCTGATCGCCGAGTCGACCGGCCAGCACGGCCGCGGCCCGCTGCCGGTGGTGGTGGAGGGGCCGTCCGCGCCCGGCTTCGCCGACCCGGGGGCCGACGCCGTACTGGCCCGGCTGACCGGGCCCGATGGCCCGGGCCAGGTCGAGCCGCCGCCGT
>DASUAC010000269.1:0-6906 GCA_035763985.1 Jatrophihabitans sp.
CTACTACGCCGAGCTGTACTCCAGCGATACCGACATCGACAGCTACTTCTCGGCCTGGCAGGCCAACCCGTCCATCGGCCGGCCGACCATCAACGTCAACTCGCTCACCGACCAGAGCTCGGTGCAGAGCTATGTTTCCCAGATCTGCCAGGCGATCGGTTCCGGCACCTACATGAGCATCTACGCCGACCAGGCGGTGGGATCGGACAAGCTGAGCTGGATCGACTCCGCGCTGGACAGCTGCAACTAGCGGTCACACCCGGGTAGGCCGCAGGTCGGTGAGCGGCCCGCGCGGACGGCCGGCAGCGGCGGGAGTGGGCGGTTCCTACTGCCCACTCGCGCCGGGACCGCCCGCTTGCCGGCGATCCGTCCGGCCGGACCGATCGACCCGCAGGGCGGCCGACCAAGGTCCCTGGCCCAGGCCCTGCCCGGCGGCTAGCGTAATCGGGCAAGGAAGCCGGCCGGGTGCCAGCGATCGCTTGGAAGTGTGGTCATGCCTCTATCCGAATACGAGCAGCGAATCCTGCGGGATCTGGAGGGCTCACTTCGAGACTGTGAGCCACGCTTCGCAGCGATCGAGCGCCGCGTGCAGCGCCGGCACCGTCGGCTGTTGCTGATCATCCTGTGCTCACTCGCTCCGTTGGCCGGCATCGGGATGATCGTGCTCGGTGCGTTGACCGGCGGTGGCGGGCTCGTCCTCGCCGTGTTCGGCTCCGTCCTGCTCGCCGCGCCTTGCCTGGGCGTGGGCCCGCTGTGGACCTCCCGCACGACTGACCGGCCGAGCCGTGAGACGCCTCGGCCCGGGGCCGAACTGCCCTGACCCACCGTCGGAGCCCGGCGTTGCTTTGGTCGGCCCGGACCGGACCGAAGGTCCCTACTATCCCTTGTGCGGCAAGCACATTCTGGGCGCAGCTGATCGGCTGACGGCGTTAGCCGGACCGCGTTGGGTCCGCCCGTCGCCGAGCTCGCGGAGGCTGCGATGACCAGCGACCAGGACGCCCGCCAGCAACACGTCGGTGAAGCGCCGCCCCTGCCACCACCGCCCGGCACCCGCTATCCGGTTCGGCACCGCCGCCGGCTGCCGTGGCTGATCGCCATCGTGGTGGTGCTGGTCCTGGTGGCGGGACTGACAACCACCTTGCTGGTACGGGCAAATCGCCACCAGACCAGCACGCCGCCGGTCTCCTCCGGCAGCCGGCCGGCACCGTCCGGCAGCGCGTCGGTGTCGACCGCCGGACCCAGTACCTCAGCGCCGGCCAGCACCGCTGCACCGTCCGGCACCGCTGCACCGTCGGGCAGCGTCAGCCCGGCACCGGTGACGCCGGCGCTGCTGGCGCGTGGCAAGGAAGCACCGGGCAGCGCGATCCCGTGGAGCCAGGTCAACGCCGGCTGGCACTTGGCCCTCTGGACGCCGGTCACCGATTCGGCCCGGGTGAAGTCGGTGCCGCTGACCCTCTTCCTGGTCAATCCGATCGGCGGCCGGTACCGGATCGCGACGCTGCCGTCGGACTCGTCGGTGCAGCTGTGGGCGCCCGACCGGCAGCACACGATTATCGGGCGGCACATGCAGTCCGACCAGTCGCGCGGTCTGGCCGAGTGGGACCTTCGCAGCGGACGGCAGCTGAGCACCATCGACTTCGGCAACGGCAGCCTGTTCGGCTACGCCGACCCGGCCGGCCGGTCCATCGTTCTCTTCGTACCGGGCACCAACGGCCAGCCGGGCCGGATGGCGCGGTTCACTCTCAGTGGCCGGCATCTGCAGGATCTTCTACCGGCCGGCTCGGCGGTCGGTGAGATTTTCGGCGAGGTGCTGCCGTCCGCCGACGGGAAGCTGCTCGTCGTCGAGGCGCAAAACGGCCTCGCGGTGCTGCGCAGCACGGATGCCGCCGTTGTCCGCCAAGTGGTCCATCCCGCCGGTGATCAGCAGTGCCATATCCGCGGCTGGTGGACGAGCCGGTCCGTGCTGGCGTACTGCACCGGCCTCAACGGGCCGATCAACCTGTACTCGATCCCGGTCGACGGCAGGCCGGCCACCGCGATCACTCACGCCACCGCGCCGGACCCGGGCTTCATCGATGCTTCGCCGATCGGCGGCGGCATCCTGCTGCAGCGGGCCGGCCTGTGCGGACCCGGCGGACAGGCCGTACTGGCGGGCGGCGCCCTCCGGAACCTGTCCTACCAGTCGCCACCGGGCGTTGAGGGAGCGCGTTCGGTCGCCGGGGTGTCCGGCGATCGGGCGACCATGTATGCCGGAGTCTGCGGCTCGGACCGGGGTTCGCTGTTCAGCCTGAACCTGCGCACCCTGGCGACCTCGGCGCTGCTCGGCCCTGGCCTGAACGGCGGCTCGGTGACCGGCCTGGCGAGCATCAGCGACTGGCGACCGGCCTATCCGTGACCGCGGCGGCCCGGCCCACCCGGCCGAGCCGCCTCGTGCCTGAATCACCTTTGTCTGTTGCGGTAAACGGTTACAACCGAAGTCCGTTAGGTACGTTAACTAACCACCTCTACCAGCTTAAGAGTTTCCATTGACTTCGCTCTCAACGGGCTATTAGTCTGCGGTCCACAGCTCCGCAGTCGCGGAGAGCGGATCGATTTTTCGGGGGAATCGCCGCGCCTGTTCGGCCCACTTCGAAGCCAGCTCGGTGGCTGGCTTTGCCGTCCCCTCGAAAGGTCCGCCATGGCCCTACCCCGACGTCGTCGTGCCGCGACAATGGCCGCCCTGCTAGGCATGTCCGCCTTTGCGATCAGCGGCCTGGCCAGCTCGCCCGGCGCCACCGCGGCACCGACCCAGCCCGCGGCGCCGCAGACGCTGGCAGCGCAGTCGGCAGCGAACCTGGTCGCCTCCCGGCCCGCGCTGCTGCACCCCAGCCCGGACGACGCCTACCTCGCGCATCCGGTCATCTCGGTGCCACAGGGGCTGCAGTACGTGCCCTACGACCGCACGTACAAGGGATTGCCGGTGTACGGCGGTGACTTCGTGGTGGTCACCAACGCGGCCGGTGCGATCCTGTCCACCTCGGTGCAGCAGAGCAGCGCGATCAACCTCTCCACGGTGGCCACCCAGCCGGCCGCGAAGGCGGCAACCACCGCGCGCGGCAAGGTCGCCGGCAAGGTCTTCGACTCGGTGTCGGCCGGCCGGGAGGTCGTGTTCGCCCTGACCGGCACGCCGCGGCTGGCCTGGGAGAACGTGGTGTCCAGCCACACCGGCGACCTGCCGAGCAAGCTGCACGTGTTCACCGACGCGAACACCGGCGCGGTGCTCTACTCCTACGACGAGGTGCGTGAGGGCACCGGCACCGCCGCCTACAACGGCCCGAACCCGGTCACCATCTCGACCACCCAGTCCGGCAGCACCTACACCATGACCGACCCGGTTCGTTCGGGCATCACCTGCCGCAACTACTCCACCGGCGTGGTGTACTCCGGCTCGGACGACGTGTGGGGCAACGGCTCGGCGTCCAGCCTGGAAACCGGTTGCGTGGACGCCAAGTTCGACGTCGAGCACGAGTGGAGCATGCTCAGCTCCTGGCTCGGGCGTAACGGCATCACCGGCTCCGGCGGCGGCTTCCCGATCAGCATCGGCCTGAACGACGTCAACGCCTTCTACGACGGCACCCAGGTCGCGGTCGGCCACAACAACGCCGGCAACAACATCGCGGCGATGGACGTGGTGGGCCACGAGTTCGGCCACGGCATCGACGACCACACCCCGGGCGGCATCGGCTCCAGCGCGGTCGCCGAGTTCACCGCCGACGTCTTCGGCGCGCTGACCGAGTGGTACACCAACGAGCCCTCGACCTACGACCCGCCGGACTTCACCGTCGGCGAGGAGGTCAACCTGACCGGCAGCGGCCCGATCCGCTACATGTACCACCCGTCGCTGATCTCCGGCACCCCGGACTGCTACTCCAGTTCGGTTCCGAGCATGGAGACCCACACCGCGGCCGGGCCGGGCAACCACTGGTTCTACCTGGTCGCCGAGGGCACCAGCCCGACCAACGGCCAGCCGACCAGCCCGACCTGCAACGGCAGCACGATCACCGGCATCGGCGTCAGAACGCGGGCAAGATCTTCTACAACGCGATGCTGGCCAAGACCACCTCGATGACCTACCTGAAGTACCGCACCGCCACGCTGAACGCCGCCAAGAATCTGTTCCCCGGCGACTGCACCAACTTCAACGTGGTCAAGGCGGCCTGGGACGCGGTCAGCGTGCCGACGCAGTCCGGTGACCCGACCTGCACCGGTGGCGGCGGCTCGGTCACGGTGACCAACCCGGGTAACCAGACCGGCACCGTGGGCGTGGCCAAGAGCCTGCAGATGACCGCATCCGGTGGCACCGCGCCGTACACCTGGTCGGCCACCGGGCTGCCGACCGGCCTGTCGATCAACTCCTCGACCGGCCTGATCTCCGGCACCCCGTCCGCCGCGGGCACCTTCACCAGCACGGTGACCGCGCACGACAGCGGCACCGGCAGCGGATCGGTCAGCTTCAGCTGGACGATCAGCACCAGCGGTGGCTGCTCCGGCCAACTGCTCGGCAACCCCGGCTTCGAGACCGGCACCGCCTCGCCTTGGACGGCCAGCACCGGCGTGATCGACAACTCCTCCTCCGAACCGGCCCATTCCGGTTCCTGGAAGGCGTGGCTGGACGGCTACGGCACCACCCACACCGACACGCTGTCCCAGTCGGTGACGATCCCGTCGGGCTGCAGCGGAACGCTCACCTTCTGGCTGCACATCGACACCTCTGAGACCACCACCACGACGGCCTACGACAAGCTCACCGTCAAGGCCGGCAGCACCACCCTGGCCACGTACTCGAACCTGAACCACAACACCGGGTACGCGCAGAAGAGCCTGCCGGTGACCGGCGGCCAGACCGTCACCATCAGCTTCACCGGCACCGAGGACTCCTCGCTGCAAACGTCGTTCGTCATCGACGACACCGCGTTGAACCTCAGCTAGTCAGCTTCACCCGGCGGGCCGGGCATCCGTCACGGATGCCCGGCCCGCCGGCTTTCCTAGCCTGCTACGGTTGCACGCCGACAGCCGACGGGAGGCGCGCATGACATCGAGCCGGCCGCTCACCGGTGACGAGGTGCGCCGAGCCCTCTTCGCCAAGCCACCCATGGGGAAACGCGGCTATGACTCGCGCGACGTGGATGAGTTCATGGCGCGGGTTGCGGCCACTCTCGACGGGCACGGCTCGCTCACCGCGGACGAGGTGGACAAGGTCGTCTTCCGGATGGCGGGGCTGCGAGATCGCGGTTACCGCCAGGACGAGGTGGACGCCATGTTGGACGTCGTCGCCTCGATACTGCGCCGGCGGGCCGGCGGCGGCGCGGACTCACCGGCTGCCGGCTCTCAGAACACCGAGCCGCTCAGCGGATATCAGATCCGGCAGACCGTCTTGCCGAAGTCACCGATCGGCACCCGCGGCTATGACGAGCGGCAGGTCGAGGAGTTCATGGAACGGGCGGCCCATGCGCTCGACGGAGCCGGCCTGCCGCTGGCCGAGGTGCAGGGCGTCAACTTCGACCGGGCGCCGGGGCTGCGTCGTGGTTACCGGGTCGACGCCGTCGACGCCCTGCTCGCCCGGATCACGGCCGAGCTGCGCCGGCGTGGCGCCGGCTGGTAACAGCCGTCACCGGCCGGCTCTTCGCTGCCCGGCAAGGCAAAACCCACTGTCCCGGTAAAGCGGAACCGTAACCCCGGCAACGCGACGCCATTGGCCGGCAAGGTGGAACCCACTGCCCGGCAGGGTGGAACCCTTGTCTGACAAGGCGGAACCCCGCCAGGCCGGCTTTCGCCGGGCCTGGCGGGGTTCCGCCCGTCAGCTACTGTCGCTGGTCCGCGATGGGAGTGCGGGTCAGGTGACCGTCACGTGCGAGATGTCGCACCGGTTGGTGTCGTTGCTCCAGGTGCTCTGCATCGGGTAGCTGCCGTTGCCCATGGTCACGTTGGCCGACTTGCCCTGGCCGCTGCGGATCCAGGCGCACTCGTCGGCGTTCTCCTGGGTGTTGCTGAAGTGGGTCCAGCCACCGGCCGGGTTCTGGTCGGTGATGGTCTCGGCGTACTCGTGGCCCTCGACGATGGTGAAGCCGTCCAGGGTGCCGGCCGAACCGGAGTTGACGAAGTTCTGGCCGCAGCTGGTGCCCACGTCGAGCAGGTACGGCAGGTTGGTCAGCGCGATGTCACCGTAGGAGGAGGTCACGCCGAGATCCTTGTTGTAGTCGTGCCAGGCGCAGAACCCGTTGGTCTTGTAGTTGTCCGGGTTGGTGCCCTTCGGCGAGAAGACCACGTACTGCGCATACCGGTTCGAGGACGAGGTGGTGTTGCCGAAGTGGCCGGCCGCCTTGACCGCCTCGGTACCGATCTGCGGCTCGCTGGCCGCCGACGGCGCGGACGCCGAGTTGTCGTACCAGACCCCGGCCAGGGTGCCGCCGCCGGTCGGGTACTTCACATGCGCGGCGCTGGCCGAGCAGGACGTTGCGCCGTAGGAGACCAGCGAGCCGTCGCAGTACTGGGTCATGGTGCCGGACCACTGCTCGCTACCGGTGCCCAGGCCCTTGATCATCTGCTGCACCCGGCCGGCCGCGCCCAGCGAGTCGTTGCTGAACTTCAGGTTGCCGTTGCTGTCGGTGCTCGAGGTGCCCCACTGGGTACCCCAGAACACGATGTAGACCTTCTCCTTGCCGCTGGTAACGCCGATACCGTCGATGCCGCCGCCGTACTGCAGGGTGTTGCTGGTAATGCTGGGAACCGCATGCCCCGCCCGAGCCGCCTGGACCTTCTGAACGGTCGGCAGCACGCCGTGCGCGTGGACCGGGCTTGCAGGAGTTGCGGTGGCGCTGGCCATGCCGCCCACCAAGGCGGCAGCCGCTACCAGGCCGGTCAGCGCGC
>DASUAC010000270.1:0-3825 GCA_035763985.1 Jatrophihabitans sp.
AACAGCTGCAGCCCGCCGACGTGCATCGGTGTCTCCCGGCTCTCGGCCAGCAGGAACACCGAGTCGGTCGGCGGCATCGGCAGCAGCACCCGCCGATCCTTTCATCGAACGGCGGCCGGGCGCTAACGCTGTCGGCGGCCCGAGACGCACGGTGCCGTCCGCGGGCCCGCCGGGGAGGTCGCCGCGCACTGCGATCCTGCTCACCCTCCGGACCGGCCGGCCCGAGCCGCGGCAACGGTGGGACGGCGCCGAGCGACAGCGGTTGTCCATGGAACGTCGAGGGATTCGCCGACGCCGAGCGCAACCGAGGGAACCGGCGGCGGACCGCTCGTCCGCGCCGCCACCCGACCCGATGATCCGGTGCGCCGAACGCCCGGACGTACCCTGATAACGACGATCACACGCCGGTAGGCCGATACCGCAAGCGTCGCCAGGAGGGCACGGGGTAGCGATGGTCGAGACCAGCACGGTTCAGCCGCCGGCTGGGAACCGTCCGCGGGGCGGCCCGTTCGGCTGGCTCGGCGCGTTCACCGGCTTCTATCCCGCACAGGCGGCCGAGTTCGCGCACCTGGACCCGGTGACCAGGTTCCTTTACGCCGCGCGCAGCGTGATCCTGGTCATCTCGGCGCAGGCCGCCCTGATCGCCGGCCTGCTCGCGGCCACCGACCGCAGGTTCACCGTCGTGCCGTTCCTGCTGGTGCTGCTCGGTTATCTGGTGCTGCACGCGGTGAGCAACCTGTCCAACGACTACTTCGGTTACCGGCGCGGGCATGACACCGCCGACTCGCCGCGCCGCCGGTACACCCTGCACCCGATCGCCAGCGGCGCGGTGACACCGCGGTTGCTGGCCACCGGGCTGGCCGTGCTCAGTCTGCTCGCGGTGGCGATCGGCTGCTACTTCGTCGTGCTGCGCGGCTGGCCGGCGCTGCTGCTGGCCGGCGTCGGCGCGGTGCTGCTCTACGCCTACGACGCCGCGCCCCGGGCGCTGAAGGAACTCGGCCTGGGTGAGGTCGCCGCCTTCGTGGTGTGGGGACCGCTGATGATCGGCGGCGGTTACTACGTGATCACCGGCCATTGGTCCGGCGCCGCGTTCCTCGCGTCCGTGCCGTACGGGCTGGGCACCGCCTCCATCCTGATCGGCAAGCACATCGACCAGCGGGCCTTCGACCGCTCGCAGCAGCAGCGGACGCTGCCGGTGCTGCTCGGCGAGGGCGGCGCCCGGCTGCTCAACCGACTGGTGGTGGCCGGCATGTACCTGTTCACCCTGGTCGGCGTCCTGGCCGGCGCGCTCAGCCCGTTCGCGGCGCTGGTGCTGGTTGCCGCGCCGCGCGCCGTCCGGGCCTGGCGGGTGATGGCCCGGCCGGCGCCCGCCGAGCCGCCGGCCGGCTACATCGGCTGGCCGCTCTGGTACCACCGGGTCTGCCTGGTGCACAACCGGCTGTTCGGCTGGCTGTTCATCCTTGGCCTCGCGCTCGGCGCGTTCGTACCCGGGCTGCGGATCGGCCACTGACCCGGCCATGCCAGCCGCGACCAAGACCGCAGCCAAGAAAGGCACCAGCGGCTCCAACGGCCGAGCCCGGAGCAGCCGCCGCAAGGAACCCAAGCTCACCGTCGCCGAGCTGGACGAGCTGTACGCCAGCGTCGAGCGCTGTGCCGAGGTGGCCGGCCTGGTCTACATCACCGGCGAGGAGCCGGGCCTGCGCCGGGTACGCCAGGGCAAGGGGTTCAGCTACCGGGACGTCCGCGGCCAGGCCCTGAGCGACGCGGCGGTGAAGGCCCGGATCGCCCAGCTGGCCGTCCCGCCGGCCTGGCGCAAGGTGTGGATCTGCCCCGACCCGGACGGTCACATCCTGGCCACCGGCGAGGACGACCGGGGCCGTAAGCAGTACATCTACCACCCGCGCTGGCGGTCGATCCGGGATCTGCTCAACTTCTACCGGCTGCTGCTGTTCGCCGAGCAGCTGTCGACGATCCGCGCCTACACCGGCAAGCAGCTCAACCGCCGGACGCTGGACCGGGAACGGGTGATCGCGGCCATGATCCGGATCATCGACGACAGCTACCTGCGGATCGGCAACGAGAGCTACGCCGAGGAGAACGACAGCTACGGGCTGACCACGCTGACCCGCAAGCACGTCCGGGTGAGCGGGGACCGGATCGAGTTCGAGTTCCCGGCCAAGTCCGGCCGCACCGCGCAGGTCAGCATGACCGACCGCAAGGTGGCCCGGATCGTGGCGGCGCTCGCCGAACAGCGAGCCAGCCGGTTGTTCACCGTGGACGGCAAACCCATCGACTCCGACGAGGTGAACCGGGTGCTGCTGGAGGTGACCGGCGAGCACATCACGGCGAAGAACTTCCGCACCTGGGGCGGCACGCTGGCCGCGTTCGAGTACCTGGAGGACCGGCTCAACTCCGAGCGGGCAGCGGCCACCGAGCGGGCGGTGGCCCGGGAGGTGGTGGCCGCGGTGGACGAGGCGGCCGAGACGCTCGGCAACACCCGTTCGGTGGCCCGGGCGCACTACGTGCACCCGCACGTGCTGGAGACGTACACCGAACACACCTTCGGCACCTACCTGGACCGGTCCCGGCCGCTGGATCTGGCCGGCCTGGAACCGTCCGAACAGCGGCTGGCCGGCTTCCTCACCGAGCTGTTCGCCTCGGAGTTCTCGCTGTTGCAGACTTAAGTCCGAGCCGGTGGCCGGCAGCGGGCCCTCCGCCGACGGGCCGGTCACGTCCGGATTGGTGGCGATGAACCGGGCGCCGGCCGCGATCAGCCGAATCGCCCGGGTGATCGCCTCGAAGGAATAGGTACGGGTCTCGCCGAGCACCACGAAGTCCGGGTCGGCGTCGGTCAGGGTGTAGCCGGCCTCGTACAGCGCGGTGGTCAGCCCGGCCTCGCCGATCACGTGCGCCGAGCCGCCGGGCAGCTGGTCGGCCAGGAAGCACCAGGAACGGCCGGTGCTTCTCCCGCAACCGGTCCAGGAACTCGGCGGCGCCGGGCGGCGCCTGGTCCTCGTGCACCAGCACGCCGTCCATGTCGGTGAGCCAGCAGTCGACCGTGGGTCGCACGCGGCCCCCTTCCGCGGTGCGTGGGTGTCGCAGTCAGGCTAGTGAGTGTTTGAGGATCCCTCGGACACGCACGCAACGGCCCCGGACCGATACCGGTCCGGGGCCGCTCGTTGCGTACTGGCTGACTGGCAGCTGTTACCAGGTCTGCTCGCTGGCCAGGAACACGATGCCGTTCGGGGTGCCCCGGCCGGTGATGTCGTCATAGCCGTAGCGAGTCACCAGCGTGGTGCCCTGGTCGAAGGTGCCCAGGTAGGACGCCGCGGTGCTGGCGTAGTGGATCGGTGCGTGCGGCACGACGTCCCGGAAGGCCGGCGAACCCATCGAGTAGATCAGCGGGTTGGCGAAGCCGATGGCGAACCGCCGGTGCTGGCTGGCCACCGCCTGGATGCCGGCGATCAGCGGGCAGGCCAGGCTGGTACCGCCGATCGAGCCGATGCCGAACTGGCCGTCCACCGTCTGGCCGATGTAGAAGCCGGTGTACGGGTCGGCGTCGGCCGCCAGATCCGGCACCACCCGGTGGCCACCGGCCAGCGACGACGGCACGGTGCCCCGCTGGTACCACGGCTCGGCGAACAGCGTGCTGACCCCACCGCCGGCACCGAAGTAGAAGTCACCGGGCAGCGGCGAGGAGTAGGTCGCGGTGTCGCCGGAGTAGTCCACGAAGTCCAGCGTGGTCTCCCAGCCCACCTCGGCAACCCGCTGGTTGTACTTGTTCAGCAGCAGGCTGGTGCCGCCGACCGCGGTGACGTCCGGGTC
>DASUAC010000271.1:0-10599 GCA_035763985.1 Jatrophihabitans sp.
GCCGTCCCCGGTCACCACGAAGACGTGCAGATCCGGCCGGGTGGTGGCCAGGCCGGTGGCGATCGCCGGAGCCCGGCCGTGGATGGAATGCATCCCGTAGGTGTTCATGTAGTACGGAAAGCGCGACGAGCAGCCGATGCCGGAGATGAAGACGATGTTCTCCCGCGGCACGCCCAGCTCCGGCATGAAGCCCTGCACCGCCGCCAGCACCGCGTAGTCACCGCAGCCCGGGCACCACCGGACCTCCTGATCGGTCTTGAAGTCCTTGGCCTTCAAGCCCAGCTCGGACGGACTCATGCCGCTACCCCGCTCTCACTCGCGAGCCGCCAACTCGCTCCGCTCCTCGGCGCTGTGCGCCTACTCGGCTCCGCGCTCGCTCCGCTCCTCGGCGCTGTGCGCCTGCGATGCTCACTCGCTGTCGCCTCCGGAAAGGCGCTGCGATGCTCACTCGCGAGTCGCCAACTCGCTCCGCTCCTCGCGCCTGCGGCGCTGCGATGCTCACTCGCCATTGCTGGTCACCAGGCCCTGCAGCATCTCGGCCAGCTCGGCAGCCCGGAACGGCATGCCCCGGACCTGGGTGACCGAGACGGCATCGACCAGGTAGCGGGCCCGGATCAGCAAAGCCAGCTGTCCCATGTTCATCTCCGGGATCACCACCCGCTCGTACCGGCCGAGCACCTCGCCGAGGTTCGCCGGGAACGGATTGAGGTGACGCAGGTGGGCCTGCGCGATCGGGTGGCCGGCCCGGCGCACCCGGCGCACCGCGGCCCCGATCGGGCCGTAGGTGGACCCCCAGCCGAGCACCAGCACCCGGGCTCGGCCGTCGGCGTCGTCCACCTCGAGGTCGGGCACCGCGATGCCGGCCACCTTGGCCGCCCGGGTACGGACCATGAAGTCGTGGTTGTCCGGGTCGTAGCTGATGTTGCCGGTGCGATCGGCCTTCTCGATCCCGCCGATCCGGTGCTCCAGCCCCGGGGTGCCGGGCACCGCCCACGGCCGGGCCAGCGTCTGCGGGTCCCGCAGGTACGGCAGGAACTCGCCGTCCGGGCCGTTCGGCTCACTGACGAACCGGACGCTCAGGTCGGGCAGCTCGGCCAGCTCCGGCAGCCGCCAGGGCTCCGAGCCGTTGGCCAGATAGCCGTCGGACAGCAGGAACACCGGGGTGCGGTACTGGGTGGCGATCCGGATCGCCTCGATCGCGGCGGCGAAGCAGTCGGCCGGCGAGCGGGGTGCCACGATCGGCACCGGAGCCTCGCCGTTGCGGCCGAACATCGCCTGCAGCAGGTCGGACTGCTCGGTCTTGGTCGGCAGGCCGGTCGACGGGCCGCCACGCTGCACGTCGATGACCACCAGCGGCAGCTCCAGCGACACTGCCAGGCCGATCGTCTCGGCCTTCAGCGCGATCCCAGGCCCGGACGAGGTGGTCACGCCGAGCGCGCCGCCGAACGAGGCGCCGAGCGCCGCGCCGATGCCGGCGATCTCGTCCTCGGCCTGGAAGGTCGTCACGCCGAACCGCTTGTGCTTGGACAGCTCGTGCAGGATGTCCGAGGCCGGGGTGATCGGGTAGGCGCCGAGGAAGAGCGGCAGCTGGGCTCGCTGGGCGCCGGTGATCAGCCCGTAGGCGAGGGCCAGGTTGCCGGCGATGTTGCGGTACGTGCCGCTGGCCAGCGCGGCCGGCTTGACCTCGTAGGAGATGCCGAACGCCTCGGTGGTCTCACCGTAGTTGTAGCCGGCCTTGAACGCGGCCACGTTCGCCTCGGCGATCTGCGGCTTGCGCGCGAACTTCTCCCGCAGGAACGCGATGGTGCCCTCGGTGGGCCGGGAGTACATCCAGGACAGCAGGCCCAGGGCGTACATGTTCTTGCACCGGCCGGCGTCCCTGCGCGACAGATCGGACAGCGCGGCCAACGCATCCAGCGTCAGCTGGGTCAGGTCCAGCGCATGCACCGTGAAGGAGTCCAGGCTGCCGTCGGTGAGCGGGTTGCTGGTCCAGCCGACCCGGGCCAGCGCCCGGTCGGTGAAGTCGCGGGTGTCCACGATGATGGTGGCGCCCTTGGCCAGGTCGTTCAGGTTGGCCTTCAGCGCCGCCGGGTTCATCGCGACCAGTACGTCCGGCCGGTCACCCGGGGTCAGGATGTCGTGGTCGGCGAAGTGCAGCTGGAAGGAGGAGACGCCGGCCAGGGTGCCGGCGGGCGCCCGGATCTCGGCGGGGAAGTTCGGCTGGCTGGATAGGTCGTTGCCGAAGTTCGCGGTCTCCTGGGTGAACCGGTCGCCGGTGAGTTGCATGCCGTCGCCGGAGTCGCCTGCGATCCGGATGACTACCCGATCGAGCTGCTGAACTTGTGTGGACATGCGTGTGAGAACGCCTCCTGTGCCGCGCCGGTGGGGATGCCGGGACCAGCCTGGCGTCGCCGGAACAGCCCCGTTCCATCGTAGTGAGGTACGCCCGGTTACTGCCGTGGTATGCCTCACCGAGTTGTCGTCCGGTGCCTGGGCTGTGGACAACTTTAGCCGAGTAGGGCTGTTTTCCTCTATCTTCTGCCGGTGCTGGACAAATATCTCGGTGTCGCCGATGCGGTGATCCGGGCCGACTTCGAGCGAATGCACGGCTTCGCCCACAGGTTGCGCGAACTTGCGCAAGAAGTTGGCGATCGTTCCGGATTCGTTCATTGCGAGGCCCTCGATCGCGACCTGACCGGACATCTGCATGAAGTCGAGAAGGACTGGACGAAGCACCGACTGCAGGTGCAGTCATTCCTTTGCGAAACTGCCGACAGCATCGATCGGATTGTCGCTGAGTATGAAAAGACAAACGACACGGTTGCGTCTGCAGCTACCTGTCGATGAGGGCCTCCAGCGAGCTAACGTCCGATTCAGACCGTTCGGTCGGATTCGGCAATGTCCTTTTACTGCCGGGGAGTTCGGCTACGTGAACTTGGTGTCAGCTGCATTGGGCGGCTAAACCGACCAGTGCGAAGGTTTTCGCTCAGAGTGCTGGCTGCAAAGCATTCCGGATGGTATTTTTCCTGCCAGCGCGAAGCTCGATAAACCGATGTATGGGTTTCTCGAAACTCTCGCGTCGCACGTCTAGGAGCCTGCCGCCGCGGGTACCACTACCAGGCAGCCGATAAACCGGCCGGAGTCGAGCTGCGTTCGAGTACACGAGCAAGGGGGCGTCATGGAGAGCGAGCTCCACGCGCTGGAGTTGCCGGCATTCGAGCTGGATTGCCGAGACTGGCTTATTGCGACGCCGCAAGATGGTTCGGTTCCGGAAGAGATCGGCGGCACGCCGGTGGTTGCGGTGCTGAGCACCGCCATGATCGGCGAGGACGACATCGTGCCGGCAAGTGCGATCCTCAGCATCGGCCTGCTCGACGAGCCGGTCGACTACGCCCAGCTCGACCCGGACTCCCCGGTTGCCGAGCTGCTCGACTTCGACGAGACCATCGGCGCCGCCCGATACGTGGTGTCGGCGCCGGACGGCAAGCTGGCGTTGCTTGCCGAGTTCACCGCCGGCTGCGACTGCCCGGATCTGATGCTCCGGTTCGACCAGCTGATGGCGTCCTTCCGCTGGGCGGCCTGAGCCGGGAAGTCTCCGCTGGACCCGGGAGAACCGGCCCGACCGGGCACTCACGGCTGACCGGAACCGGCCAGCCGGGCCGCGGCTCGGATTGGCAGCCTGCTGCCAACCCGAGCGCTAGTGGCCCTCGAGGATGCTCTGACATACTTGCGCCATGGCAGATCGGCGATGCGCGCGAGGTTCGCACGCCGAGCCGTCCTTCTGGCAGGTCACCTTCTGGACCACCCGGCGCGCGGACGCCTTCGACCAGCACTGTCGGTGAACGCTAGCCCCGCCGCCAGCGTTCGTCTTCAGTACCTGCTCGGAGTTCCGCTATGCCTGCCTCGCATTCGGCGTCGCCTGCTTCGCATCCGGCGTCCCGGTCCACGCTCTTCCTGAACCCGGTTCAGCTCATCGACTACACCCGCTTCGTCGCCGCCGAGGTGCTGGCCGGAGGCTATCCCTACGTCCGGTACGACGAGTCCCGGCGCTGGCACCAGCGGCTCTACCGGGACCGCCGGGTTGACCTCTGGCTGATCAGCTGGCTGCCCAGCCAGGGCACCCAACTGCACGACCACGGCGGCTCGGCGGGCGCCTTCACGGTGCTGGCGGGCGAGCTGTCCGAGGCCGTCCACGCGTCACGGGCGAACTCGGCCGGCGGATCGCTGCTGGAACGAACCCGGCGGGCCGGGGAGAGCATCGGCTTCGGGCGGCACTACGTTCATGACGTGCGCAACCTCGGCGATCGCCCGGCGGTGAGCGTGCACGCCTACTCCGCCCCGCTGACCAGCATGACCTACTACGACCTCGATCCGGCCGGCCGGCTGACCGCACTGCTGACCCTGGCCACCGAGGACCCGGAACCGGCGCTCACCCTGCCCGGCCGGGGCGAACCGGCGCTCACCCGGCCCGGCCGGGGCGAACCGGCGGCATGACCGAGGATCGGACGCCCGAGCCGCGCTACCGCAGTGTGGAGGAGCTGCTGGCCGCCGCCCGGTCCGGGCTGCGCCGGCTGGATCCGGCCGAGGCGCTGGCCGAACTGGCCGCCGGCGCCCGGCTCGTGGACATCCGGCCGGCCTGGCAGCGGGCTGCGGAGGGCGAGATCGCCGGGGCGCTGATCATCGAGCGCAACCACCTGGAGTGGCGACTGCACCCGGACTCACCGGCCCGGGCGCCGGAGGCGGTGGCCGGCCAGCGGTGGATCGTGATCTGCTCGGAGGGCTACACCTCCTCGCTGGCGGCCGCCGCGCTGCGCTCGCTCGGCGTTGACGCCACCGACCTGGCCGGCGGCGTCCGGGCCTGGCAGGCGGCCGGCCTGCCGGTGCAGCCCGGCCCGACCCGGGTCGGCCAGATGGCCGGCGACCAGCCGTCAGCCGACTTCGGTGATCTGGGCGGTCCGCACGTCGAAGACGAACCCGCGCACTGAATCCCGGTGCGGCAGCCAGCCGCAGGCCCGGATCCGGGCCACCGACTCGGCGACGCTGGCGGCCACATCGGTGAAACCGGGCACGTCCCAGTCCGGCTGCTGGCCGCTCTCGGCGGCCAGTTCGGACCGGAATGCGGTGTCGTCGAAGTTGGACATGCCGCAGTCGGTGTGCCCGATCAGCGCGATCTCCCGGGTGCCGAGCTTGTGCTGGCTGATCGCCAGCGACCGCAGCACGTCCGGGGTGGCGATCGCGCCGGCGTTGCGGATCAGGTGGGCGTCGCCGATGTTCAGCCCGAGCGCTGGAAACAGTGCGAGCCGGGAGTCCATGCAGGCCACCACCGCCAACTGCAACGCCGGACGGACCGGCCGGGGACCTGGAAAGTCGGCCAGGTAGCGGGCGTTGGCCTCGGTCAGCCGATCGATCGCGGACACCCCAGTCACCGCCGTCCGGCCAGTGACCGGTTGGCCACCTCGATGACGTACTCGCCGTAGCTGGACTTGGCCTGGGCCCGCCCGAGTTCCAGCGCCTGCTCGGCCGAGATCAGGCCGCGAGCCAGCGCGATCTCCTCCAGGCAGGCGATCCGTACGCCCTGCCGGTGCTCGAGCACCTGGACGAACTGGCCGGCCTCCAGCAGCGAGTCGTGGGTGCCGGTGTCCAGCCAGGCGGTGCCCCGGCCGAGGTCGATCAGCTGCGCGGTGCCGCGCTCGATGTAGCGGTTGTTCAAGTCGGTGATCTCCAGTTCGCCTCGATCGGACGGGGTCAGCGTGGCGGCCTCGGCCAGCACGTCGTTGTCGTAGAAGTACAGCCCGGTCACTGCCAGGTCGGACTTCGGGGTGAGCGGCTTCTCCTCGATCGAGATCAGCCGGCCGGTCTCGTCGGCCTCGGCCACGCCGTACCGCTCGGGATCGCGCACCCGGTAGCCGAACAACCGGCAGCCGGTCTGCAGGCCGGCCGCCTCGACGAGCATCTGGCCGAGCTGGTGGCCGTAGAAGATGTTGTCGCCCAGCACCAGCGCCACGCTGTCCGACCCGACGTGGTCATGACCGATCAGGAAGGCCTCGGCCAGCCCGTTCGGCTCCGGCTGGACCGCGTAGCTGAACCGCAGGCCCAGCTCGCTGCCGTCGCCGAGCAGCCGGACGAACTGCTCCTGCTCGTGCGGGGTGGTGATGATGAGGATCTCGGTGATCCCGGCCAGCATCAGCACCGACAGCGGGTAGTAGATCATCGGCTTGTCATAGACCGGGAGCAGTTGCTTGCTCACCGCCCGGGTGATCGGATGCAGCCGCGTCCCCGCGCCGCCGGCGAGCACTATGCCCTTCACATTCAGCCTCTCTGCTTTCGCGCCCGTGCCGCCGGTCAACCCGTGCCGCCGGCCAACCGTGCCGCCGGCCAACCGTGCTGCCGGCCAACCCGTGCTGCCGAGGCGAGCCGGCCCGCGTCGCCGGCGGGGCAGGTCGCCGCCGGGGCGGCTCAGCGGTAGTTGTCGAACTGCAGCGCCACTCCGTAGTCGCCGGCCCTGAGCAGTGCGATGACGGCCTGCAGGTCGTCGCGCTTCTTGGCCGACACCCGGAGCTGGTCGCCCTGGATCTGCGCCTGCACCCCCTTGGGCCCGGAATCCCGGATGTCCTTGGCGATCTTCTTGGCCACGTCGGCGGTGATGCCCTGCTTCAGCGACGCCGCGATCACGTACTGCTTGCCGGAGGCCTTCGGCTCGCCGGCGTCCAGCGACTTGAGCGAGATGGAGCGCTTGATCAGCTTCTCCTTGAACACCTCCAAGGCCGCCGACACCCGTTCCTCGGTATCTGCCCGGAGCGTCACCCCGAGCTCACCGGACCACTGGATGGCGGCGTTGGTGCCCCGGAAGTCGAATCGCTGGGCGAGTTCCTTGGCGGTCTGGTTGAGCGCGTTGTCGGCTTCCTGCCGGTCGATCTTGCTGACGACGTCGAAGGACGAATCGGCCATGGCGCTGGCTACTCCCTACTGCGGCGGCCGCCAGCGGCATCGGGCGCGCGGCTGGCAGGCGCGACGCGGCTCTCGCCGAAACGTTAGCGCGTGCCGTCGCGGCCGGCCGGACCCGGGCTGGGTATCACCGGACCGGCTCGTGTAACTTGTTCTGCGCAGCCCACCGCCAGGCCGCGCAGCGGTCGCGCGATGGGAAGCACGGCGGGTTGCCCGAGTGGCCAAAGGGAGCGGTCTGTAAAACCGTCGGCTCAGCCTACGTTGGTTCGAACCCAACACCCGCCACCGGACGACAGGCCCCGAGATCTCGGGGCCTGTAGTCGTTTCCGGGCCGGACGACGTTGCCGCCGCCGGTCACGGTACGTGCGGGTACCAGATGAAGCGGGGCTGGAAGCGCTGGACGCGCAGGTAGCCGACGTGGTCGGGGTACTGGTCGGCCGCGCAGGTACCGACGACCTGCCCGTCCGGCAGCAGGACGCCGAAGTCGCCGGCCTCGCGCCCGAACACCACGGCACCCGGCCACAGCGGCGCGCCGGAGCTGACCGCGCGCAGCTCGCCGACCACCCGCCGGGACAGCGCCAGTGCGGTGTCGATGCCGTGCAGTCCGGTCGCGTTGCAGACATGGCCGAGCAGGTCGGCGCCGGTGGCCGTGTCGTTGGCGTAGCAGCCTGCCAGCATCGCCCGCCAGCGTTTGGGCGTCCAGACGGCTCCGATCTGGCCGGCCGGGTTGAACGGATCGCGCGGCAGCGGCTGCCAGGCGCGCACCACGACGGCTCCGGCGCTCGACGGCTGGATCCGGAACCGGCCGTAGCTGTCGGTCGTCAGCCACTGCCCGGCGCCGTCCGACAGCGCGATGCCCACCCGCTGCCCGCCGGGCACCGTCGGCTCGGCCCGCCAGACCACGTCGCCGAGCTGCGCCGTCTCGGGGCTGCTGCGCCAGTGGCCGCAGCAGAGCAGGTCGGCGTAGGCGTCGTCGTCCACCAGCCAGTGGGCGCGGTGCAGCAGCGGGCCCATCTCCGGATCCGACTCGGCCAGCAGCGCCAGGATCGTCCGCAGCCCTTCCGAGCGCACGTCGGAGTCGTCCTTGGCAGCCTTGCGCAGCTTCGCCTCGACCTGCGAAAGGGCGCGGGCGACGGACGGCAACCCCCACTCCGGGTGCGCCGGTGGCGGCGGTGGTTGATGTCCGCGGGCGGCCACCTCGTCGATCACCGAGCGCAGTGTCAGCTCGGCCGGGTCGCTCGTCCGTAGCGCGCGTACCGAAGCGACGGCGACCTCTGAGGAACCGCCCCCGTCGGGCTCGGCCGGGACGTCGGCGAAGACCGGCGCGTCCGGCGCGGGTACGTCCTCCAGGTCGGCCAGCTGTTGCGGATCGCCGTCGTCGTCAGGATTCTCCGACTGCTGGTTGCCGGCGGCGTGCCGAGCCTTGCGCCGGCGGTCCAACTCGTCGTTGATCTGCTTCTCCTGCTGGGGGGTGATCGGGTCGAGGCCGTCCTTCCGGGCACCCACGTTCTCGTGCAGGATCTGCACCAGCAGCTGCAGGCCGGTCGGGTCGTACTCCTGGGGCACCTGTATCGGCAGCGGCACCGGCGCCTCGCCGCGCACCATGATCACCGCGAGCTTGCCCGGGTCGCCGAGCGGCATGACCTTGTTGATGTGGACGCTGTTCGGGTTGTAGATGGGCAGCGACAACGGCGTGCCGTCCGGACCGGTGCCGTAGTCGACGCCGTCGACCCGCTCGTAGGAGAATGTAGGCGTACTCGTTGCGCGGCACCTTCGAGAGCACGAAATCGATGTCGGAGCAGACGGTCGCGTTGTCGACGAAGTGGGAGTTGCCGACCCCCTTCGCCACCGAGGACAGGTATACGCCGAGCCCGAGCAGGTCGGCCGACTTGGTGAACAGGTACCGGCCGACGGCCTGCGTCGTGCGTAACGACGGCGGCACCGTCAGGTCGAGCAGGGAACGCTGATGCTCGGGAGCCGCGTTCACCATCTCGATGTAGCGCTTCTGCGCGGCGGCCCGCGCCGCCGGATCCGCCGCCTGCTTCTGCAGCCGCTGCAGCTCCTCCTGTTGGGCGGCCCGCTGGGCCTGCGCGGCGGCCGCCTGCTTGCGGGCGCGGTTCTGCCTGGCCCGCTCCTGCTCGGCCTGTTGCTGCTCCAGCCGCTTCTTACGGTCCTTGCGGGCTGCCATCAGCCGATGTGCGGGACCCAGAGCCAGCGGCAGCCCGAGCCCTCGATGTCGATGGGGTGGAAGTCCGGCCCGCGCCGGGTGCCGGCGGCCGAGCACAGCCCGGTGTCGGTGATCATCAGCGCCGCGCGGTCGGGGTTGTCGTCGAGTAGCACCGTGCCCGGCCGGATCTCGGCGGTCTCGGCCACCGCCTGCAGTTCGGTGGCCAGGCTGCGCAGCAGGGCGGCACGCTCGACCGGCAGCCCGGTGTGGGCGGTGACGTCGGCGATGAACGCCTCGGCCTGATAGGCGCCGCTGTGCATGCTGGCCAGTACGGACCGCCAGCGCCACAGCGCCGGCCCCCAGAACTGACCGGTCGGCGACGCCGGGTCGATGACCAGGCCGGGACGGGGCCGCCAGTGGTCGTCGATTCCGGTGATCGGCGCCAGCCGGTAGGTGCCGCGATCCGGGTCGACCTCCAGGCCCTCCGACGGCCCGGCCGCCAGCAGCCACCCGCCGCCGCACTCGACGAGGTCGCCCGGCCGCACGACCTCCTCCGGCATGCAGAACCGTCCGAACGTGCACATCAGGTCGTACAGGTCGTCGTCGCCGGGCGTCCCGTCGGCGTCGTAGTCGAGCGCCGGTGACAGGTACGGCTGCATCAGCGGGCAGATCGCCAGCAGCCCTTCGACCATCGCCAGCAGTTCACCGGCCGCGGCGCTGTGCTTGAGCTCGGTCCCGTCCAAGTCGGCCACCGACTGGGGGCTCACCGTCGGCTCGGTGACCGACTGCAGCGGCGGCATCGCCAGCGCGGTGCAGGGCAGCATGGTCGCCGACCGTACCGGACGATCTTGCCGGCGGTGCGAACGACGCAACGCCTCGGCGCGTCCGCTCGGACGGTCCCGGCCGGGCCCGCCGGGAGGCCGGAACGCGTGCGCCTCGGACGCCCGTCCGCAGCCGATCGACGGGAGGCCGGGCATTCCTTTCGAGGTGTTTCGGCCGCAGACACCCGAAGGTAGACAGTGCTGTCCCGGCACGCGAAATTCGCCCGGTCGAATCAGTAGCAAGGGGTTGCCAAGCGACTACCCAGGGTTCATACTTGTATCGCCTTGGTGGTCGTTCCCCCGTGCGATCACCAAGGCTTTTCCTATTTCTCATCGCCTGTGTGGTTCGGCCGGCCCTCTGCCGGTGCCGAGCGGCGGCCGGCCCGGTCGCGGGCGCACTCGCCGCGGACGTCCGGACCGGGCGGCGGGTGCCGATTTCGAGATCGCTTCGGGCTTCCGGTAGAGTTCAGCCGGCGTGCCGGACGCGGCGTCGGGTTTCGGCCCGGGGCCGGCGGTCGTACGCCCCCTTAGCTCAGTCGGCAGAGCGTCTCCATGGTAAGGAGAAGGTCTACGGTTCGATTCCGTAAGGGGGCTCGGTGAAAGCAGGCCGGTTCATCCGGCTGCAGCGCTACCTGCCGAACCCGCCGATGACGGCGGCTGTCTGGC
>DASUAC010000272.1:0-9893 GCA_035763985.1 Jatrophihabitans sp.
GGACCTCTTCGGCACGGTGATCCTGAGCGTCGCCGCGATGGACGAGGTCGGCAACCGCTCGCAGTGGGTGCAGTACGAGATCCTGCCGCCCTACACCCCGCCGACGATCACCGTGACGCCGCAGCCGATCTGCGGCAGCACCGCCACCATCTCCTTCGCCCCGTACCCGGGCGTGCAGAACGTCACCTCCTACAGCTACTCCGTCGACGGCGGCAGCGACAGCCGGACCGGCACGGTGACGGCCGACGCGCAGGGTGCGGCCACCCTCACCTTGCCGGTGACCGCGGACGACTACTCGTTGCACGCCAGCAGCCACAGCGCCAACGGCTACGTCTCACCCGCCGGCTACGCCTCGCTGGACGTCACCCCGCAGCCGGGCGTCCAGGCCGACGTGTACGTCAATTCCGGCCAGCCGGTGGGCGGTCCGGGGGTGACCGGCACCTTCACGTTCTCCCCGCCGTTCGACGGGCATTTCGTCTCGGGCTACCAGTACCGGTTCGGCCGCGACCCGCTGCAGACGGTGGCCGCCGACGACTGGGGGAACGCCAGCGTGCAGTACACCCCGAAGCACCCCGGCCCGCAGACGCTGACCGTGCAGAGCCTCAACGCCGACGCACCGGGCGGCTCCTGCCAGCTGAGCTACACCTTCCGGGTGGCCGCCCACTGACCGCGGAGCGTGGGGCTGCCGGACACGCCTTAGACGCCTTGTACTCGAAGAACGCGGTTTCGGCCGTGCCGTCCCGTCCCGGCGTCTAAGCTCTGGCCGACACCGCGCGCAGCAGTGCCGGCTCGGCCCGGCGTGAGCACAGAAGGTCGGTCCATGAGCCTGTTTCACCATGCCCGTACTCGTCATGCCCGAAAGCGCCCGCCCGGCGTGCGCAGGACGGTGCTGGCCGCGGCCGCCCTAACGGTGGCGGTGTCCGGGACGTACGCCGGCCGGGTCGGTGCGGATCCGGCCGATCCCGGCTCGATCGCCGGCACCGTCGTCACGGCCGGGGACGCGCAGGCGGTCACCGCGGTGGAGGTCGACCTGTACGACGGAACCGGCACCGTGCTGGCCGGCACCCAACCGGCCGCGGACGGCAGCTACTCCTTCGCCGGGCTGGCCCCGGCCGACTACACGCTGCACTTCGCGGTGACCGGTGCCCAGGCGGCGGACTACGTCCCCGAGTGGTGGGACAACCAGCCGCTGCAACAGGACGCCGACCCGGTGACGGTCACCGCCGGCCAGGTCACCGCGCTGGGCGAGGCCGACCTGGATCTGGTGCCGCTCTCGCCGGCCCCGACGATCAGCGGCACCGCGCTGGTCGGGCAGACCCTGACCGCGACCGCCGGGCAGTGGCGACCGGTGCCGGACAGCTTCGGCTACCAGTGGCTGGCCGGCGGCGACCCGATTCCCGGCGCCACCGGCAGCAGCTACCTGCTGAGCGCACAGGAGATCGGCAAGCAGATCACGGTCGCGGTCACCGCCAACCGGGCCGGGGTGGACCCGATCACCACCACCAGCGCGGCTACCGCACCGGTGACCGGCATCTTCACCAGCGCACCGACTCCGGTGATCATCGGCCGACTGGTGACCGGGCAGACCCTGCAGGTGGTTCCCGGTAGCTGGGCGCCGGCTGGTGCCACGCTCAGCTTTCTCTGGTATCGCAACGGAATCGGCCTGCCGAACACGAACACCACCAGCTATCTGCTGACGAACGCGGACCGCGGCGCACGGATCTCGGTCAAGGTGACCGCCAGCCTGGCCGGCTACCTGACCACCTCCCGGCCCAGTGCCCCGACCGGCCCGGTGGCTGGCTTGACCGGTCCGACCCCGCGGCTGACCGGCATCGCCCGGTACGGCCAGCTGCTCCAAGTGCTGCCGGGCAGTTGGCTGCCGGAGCCGGTGGCCTTGCGCTATCAGTGGTATCTCGACTACAAGCCGATCCCGGGCGCGGTGGCCGCCGCGTACCGGCTGCCGCTGGTCAGCATCGGGCACTCGGTGTGGGCGACCGTGACCGGGCTGCGAACCGGCTACGCCCCGCTGACCGTGCGCACCGCGAGCGTCCGGATCGCGCCGCTCAGCTTCACCTCGGTGCCGACCCCGCGGGTGCTCGGCACGGCCCGGGTCGGTGCGCTGCTGGTGGCCAGCATGCCGGCCACCACGCCGGCCTCGTCGATCCACTTCCAGTGGCGGCTGAACGGCGTCGGCATCCCGGGTGCGATCGGTTCCGCCTTCCGGGTGCGGCCGACCGACGTGGACCGCCGGTTCACCGTGGTGATCACCGCGGTACGTGCCGGCTATGCCAGTGTGCTGCGGGGCTCGGCCTACACCGCGCCGGCGGTCGGCCTGGCCTACCCGAACTGCGACGCGCTGAACAGCGTCTACCCGCACGGCGTGGCCCGCAACGGGGTCGCCTACGACCTGGTCAGCGGCCGGTACCTGCCGGTGTCCGGGCCACCGTTCTTCTCCACCAGCCTCTACAACCTCAACCCCGACCGGGACCGGGACAAGGACGGCATCGCCTGCGAGCAGCGTTAGCGATCCGGCCCCCGCGGGCGGGCCGATCCGGCCCCCGCGGGCGGGCCGAACGGGCCGCCGCGGGCGGGGTGCGAGGATGCTGCACATGCGGCTTTCCAGCGAACACCGGCACACGGCCTGGGACGGCTCGATCGAACCGGTGCTGCGGATCGCGCCGGGCGACACGGTCGAGATCGAGGTGGCGAACTCCTCCGGCGGCCAGCTCAGCGAGCACTCGACCGCCGCCGACCTGCTCGGCCTAGACTTCAGCCGGGTCAACCCGGTCACCGGACCGATCGCGGTGGACACCGCCGAGCCCGGCGACAGCCTGGCCGTCGAGGTGCTCGACATCGCGGTGCAGCGCTGGGGCTGGACCGCCAACATCCCGGGTTTCGGCCTGCTGGCCGAGCAATTCCCCGACCCGCACCTGCGGTTTAGCACGGTCGCGGACGCCGCCGTCGACTTCGGTGACGGGATCCGGCTGCCGGCGCTGCCGATGATCGGCACCATCGGGCTGGCCCCGGCCGGCGGCGCGGTGCTGCCGATGGTGCCGCCGCACCGGCAGGGCGGCAACATGGACATCCGCCAGGTCACCGCGGGCAGCCGGCTGCTGCTGCCGGTGGCGGTGGCCGGCGGCCGGTTGTCGCTCGGCGACACGCACGCCGCGATGGGCGACGGCGAGGTGTGCGGCACCGGCATCGAGATCAGCTCGGTGGTCACCGTCCGGGTGGACGTGGTCAAGGACCGGCCGATCCCGACCGCGGTGCTGGAGACCGACGGCCGGGCGGCGCGATCCGGCCGGACGCTCATCGCCACCGGCATCGGCCCGGACATCTGGCAGGCGGCCCGGGACGCCACCAGCTCGCTGATCGACCAACTGGTACGGCGCACCGGGCTGGCGCCGGTCGACGCCTACCTGCTGGCCAGCGTGGCCGCCGACATGCACGTCGCCGAGATCGTTGACCTGCCCAACGTGGTCGTGGCCATGCACTTTCCGCTGGAACTGCTGGCCGGCTGAGCCGTGCAGCCGCTGGGTGGAGCGCCGGAATCGGCACTGGACGGGCCGGCTGCGGCCGGCCTGCCGGCCACCGCCCCGGCGGCGCCGTGGACCTGCCGGTGCGACGCCATCGTCTGGTTCGCACGGCCGCCTTCGACGCGCCGGCTGGCGGCCGGGGCGGGCGGCCAACTGCCGGGCCGGCCGTTGCTGGTGGCCGGCGCGCTGATCAGCTACGCCGACTCGCCGGTGGGCCCGTACCACGAGGTGCTCGGCCTGCTCGCCGGCTTCGACCGGCGCGGCCCGGTCGCGACCGTCCCGTTCATCGCGGTGGACTCGGCGGCCAGCCTGGTCGGCGGCCGGCAGAACTGGGCACTGCCCAAGGCGTTCGCGCACTTCCACGGGGGTTCGATGGCCGCAGCCGGCGGCGGTCCGATGACCGCGGCCGGCGCCGGTTGGACGGTCACCGCCACCGCGACGGCCGGTGGGCCGGCGGTACCGGTCCGGCTGGCCGGCCGGCTGCGGCAGCGGTGGCCGGACGGCGGCTGGCGATCGGCCGGCCTCGCCGGCCGGGCCCGGGCCCACCCCGCCCTGGTCCGGGTGACCGTCGCCTCCGCCGGCCCGCTGGCTGGCTGGCTGCGTCCGGGCCGGCATCCGGGCATGCTGCTCCGGCAAGCCGAGTTCAGCCTGGCCGCGCCGGACGGCTGACCATAGTTTCCGCCTTGCCAAACGCTCATGCTGATCACAGCGCGACGTGACCCGGCCGCGGGATCCGGCTGGCATGCTGGGAACCGTCAGCATGAACCTGCGAGGGGGACGGCGGTGCGCATGACTGCGCCAGCCAGCCGGTCCGGCGTGCTTGGCCGCGCGGTCGCGGCCAGCGCCGCGCTGGTGCTCGGGGTCGCCACCGCCACCGGGATCTTCGTGGCCAAGATCGCCCGGTCCTACGCCAACCCGGGCACCGGGACCGGCCTGACCAACGGCCCCGGCACGGACGACGGCGCGTACGGCGGGACGTACGACGGCTTCGGCCAGATCTCCTCCGGCCAACAGGACCAGCAGCTGTCCGGCCGGAGCCACGGCTCGTGAATGCGAACGACCTCTGGTTCACCACCCGCGGGGCCGGCCTGTCCGCGCTGCTGAGCCTTTCGGTGGCCACCGCTTGCGGTGCGCTCGGCTCGCTCGCGACGATGCTGCCGGGCACCCGGGTGGTGGTGCAGTACCTGCACCGGACGGCCGCCGCGCTCGGCATCGGGCTGATCGTGGTGCATGTCAGCAGCATCGTGCTGGACAGCAAGTCGCACATCGGGCTGGCCGGTGCGCTGGTGCCGTTCGCCGCGCACTACCGGCCGAACGCGGTCGCGCTCGGCTCCGTCACGGCGTACCTGCTGCTCACCGTGGCGGCGCTGGGATTGGCCCGTGGCCGGCTCGCGGCCGCTCCGGCCGGTGCCCGGCTCTCGCGGCTGGCCCACTCGCTCGGCTACCTGCTCTGGGCGACCGCGGTGCTGCACGCTCTGCTGGCCGGCACCGATCGCGGCCAGGGCTGGGTGGTGCTGCTGGTCATCGGCTGCGTGCTGCTGGTGCTGGCCGCCGGCAGCGTCCGGCTGTTCGCGCTGGAGGAGCGGGCCGCCGGGGCGATGCCGGCCGTCCGGTCGAGCGGGGGCGCAACCGGGCCGATCGACAATGTCAGCAGCCCGATCGCCACCAGGCAGATCGACAGTGCTACCAGGCAGATCGACAGTGCTACCAGGCCAATCGGCAGTGCTACCAGGCCGATCGGCGGTGCTACCAGGCCGATCGGCAGTGCCAACCGGCCGCCGACGGGTCAGCCGCGGAACGTCCTGCGGTAGTCCGACGGGGAGACGCCCACCGCGGTCCGCATGTGCTGGCGCAGCGACGCCCCGCTGCCCAACCCGGCCTGCGCGGCCACCTCGTCCACCGGCAGGTCGGTGGTCTCCAGCAGCTGCCGGGCCCGGTTCAGCCGCTGCTCCAGCAGCCAGCCGCCGGGAGCCAGGCCGGTCTCGGCGCGGAACCGGCGGTTGAACGTGCGTACCGACAGCCGAGCGTGCCGGGCCAGCGTCGGCACGTCCAGCCGCTCCGGCAGGTGCCGCAGCGCCCAGTCCCGGGTGGCGGCGGTGCTGGCGACGTCCGAGACCGGCATCGGATGCTCGATGAACTGCGCCTGGCCGCCGTCCCGCCACGGCGGCACCACGCAGTGCCGGGCGACCTGGTTGGCCACCGCGCTGCCGTGATCGCGCCGGATCAGGTGCAGGCACAGGTCCACCCCGGCGGCCAGGCCGGCCGAGGTCAGCACGTCCCCGTCGTCGACGAACAGCAGGTTCTCGTCCAGCTTCACCGCCGGGTACAGCCGGCGGAACGACTCGGCGTACGCCCAGTGGGTGGTGGCCGGCCGGTGGTCGAGCAGCCCGGCGGCGGCCAGTACGAACGCCCCGGTGCAGATCGAGACCAGCCGGGTGCCGGGCTGGATCCGGGCCAGCGCCCGGTGCACCTCGGCCGGCAGCGTGCCGTGCCGGCGCGGGCCGGGGAGCCGGGTGCCGGGCACGATCACCGTCTCGGCAGTCGCCAGCGCCGAGGCATCCGCCTGCGGCAGCAGCGAATAACCCCACTCGGTGGGCACCGCCCGGCCGTCCGGGCTGACCAGCTGCACCTGATAGAGCGGCTCGCCGGTCCGGTCGAGCGCGCTGCCCAGCACCTGCGACGGGATCACCGCGTCGAACCCGATGACTGGTTCGAGCAGCAGGACGGCCACGGACGACGGCATGGCAGGATTCTTTCACATATTGGCAATCGTGCCACTGTCGGTCGCCAAGATCGTTGGCCAGGATGGCCTGGTGACCCTGCATCCCTCTGCCTTGGCGACGGCTCCGACCACCGGCCGGATCCCGCACCGGGCCTGGCTGATCGCCGCCATCACCTTCGTCACCATGCTGGGCGCGGCGGCGTTCCGCTCGGTGCCGAGCGTGCTGATGGATCCGCTGCATGCCGAGTTCGGCTGGTCGCACGCCACCATCGGCTCGGCGATGTCGATCAACATGACCTTGTTCGGGTTGATGTCACCGTTCGCCGCGGCGCTGATGGACCGGTTCGGCATCCGGACGGTGGTCGGCGTAGCGCTGGTGCTGGTCGCGGCCGGCAGCGGGCTGACCGTCCTGATGACCTCGGCCTGGCAGCTGCTGCTGTGCTGGGGGTTGCTGGTCGGTGTCGGCACCGGCTCGATGTCGATGGCGTTCGTGGCCACCGTCAGCGGGCGCTGGTTCGTCGCCCGGCGCGGACTGGTCAGCGGTGTGCTGACCGCGGCCAATGCCACCGGCCAGCTGATCTTCCTGCCGGTTTTGGCCGGGCTGACCGAGCGGCACGGCTGGCGACCTGCCTCGGTCACCGTCGCGCTGGCCGCGCTGGCGGTGGTTCCCTTGGTATTGCTGGGGATGCGCGATCATCCGCACGACCTCGGCCTGCGGGCCTACGGGGCGACCGAGACCGATCCGGGACCGCCGCCCGCGCCGCGCTCCGGATCCAGCGCGCTGATCGCGGTGAACGCACTGCGCGACGCCGCCCGGCTGCCGGTGTTCTGGCTGCTGGCCGGCAGCTTCGCGATCTGCGGCGCGACCACCAACGGCCTGATCGGCACCCACTTCATCCCGGCCGCGCACGACCACGGCATGCCGGTCACCACCGCCGCGAGCCTGCTGGCACTGGTCGGCATCTTCGACGTGACCGGCACCATCCTGTCCGGCTGGCTCACCGACCGGTACGACCCGCGGCTGCTGCTCTTCGGCTACTACCTCGGCCGGGGCCTGTCGCTGCTGGCACTGCCGTCCCTGCTGGCGCCGAACACCAGCCCGAGCACCTGGGTGTTCATCCTGTTCTACGGGCTGGACTGGGTGGCCACCGTGCCGCCGACGGTTGCCCTGTGCCGGCAGTACTTCGGCGGCACCGCACCGATCGTGTTCGGCTGGGTGTTCGCCGCCCACCAGTTCGGCGCCGCATTGGCCGCCGCCGGTGCCGGCTACATCCGGGACGTGGCGGGAACCTACAACCCCGCCTTCTACCTGGCCTCGATGCTGTGCGCGGGTGCCGCCCTGCTCTGCGCGGTCGCCGGTCAGCGTCGAGGAACGGCCTGGGCCACCGGCTGAGCCGGCTTCGGCTTCATCCGGAGCAGGATCGCGGCAGCGCGGCGCACCGAGGTTCTCGATCGGCTCTTTGATGCCGCGGCGGCCGAAGACGCCGAGTTGCTCGACCGTTTGGCCCAGTGAGAATCCGCTACCTGGAGTTGGAGGACGTTCTTCGGCAGGTCGAGCGGCTGGGCTTTCTTTCCGGGACGTCGGGCTACTCGGCTCCGCGGTCGCGCGGCCGCAGGCAACCGCCTTCGGGACGGTCGCCTTCCCACGCTCTGGCTGAGGGCCGCCGCAGGGCGACCGGTAGCGGAAGGGCGACCTGGACCGGCGGCTGATCGGTCGGACCTGCGGCTGGTACCTGGGTGGCAGGACGCACGACAGCCGGTGCGGCATGTCGCGGTAGGTATCCGGGCGCCATCAGGTGCGCGGTGGCACGGACGATCACCTCGCGGTGCTCGGCCCGTTCACAATGCACTTCGCCGTCCTGCAGATTCCGGTAGCCGACCTGCCTGCCGTCGATCTTCACGTACGCCCGGTCGTGGCCGTAGCGCTTCCATCGCTCGACCAGGACCGGCAGAGCTGGGGTGGTCACGCCCCCTAAAATCGGCAAGCGGCATCTGCGTGTCAGCTCATCGCCGAACACCCGACGAAACGTCTACCTGCTCGGCCGCCGAGAGTAGCCGGGCAGGCCGGTCAGCCGGCGGTCAACGTCCGGCGGATCTGCTCGGCCGTTGCGGTCACCAGGCCGGCCACCCGCTCCGGCGACGGGAACCGGTCGGCCGGCGCGACGATGCCGACACTGGCCACCGCGTAGCCGGAGCCGTCCCGGATCGGTGCCGCGAGCCCGGCCGCACCCTGGCTCAATTCGTTGACGGTAAAGGCGAATCCGGCACGGCGCACGCCGGCCAGGCTGTCCGCCAAGGCCGGTCCGTTCGCTGCCGCGGCGACGAACCGGGAGACCGTGGCCGGCTCGGCGAAGGCCAGGATGGCCCGTCCGGCCGCTGCTCGATCCAGCGGATGCCGGAAGCCGGGCGGGTACTCGGCCCGCACCAGTCGTCCGGGCACCACAAGCTGATCGGCCGAGACCGCGTCGTCGCCCTCCCGGACGGTCAGCGCGACGGTCTCGGACACCTGCTCGAACAGCTGCAGCATCGGCTGCTGGGCCGCATGCCGTACCGGGTTGTCGACCCGGGACGCCAGGTGCACCAAGGCCATGCCCAGTTGGTAGTCACCGTCGACGGTCCGGTGCACGAAGCCGTGCTCCCGCAGCGTGGCGAGCAGCCGCTGGGTCACCGTGCGGGACAGTCCAAGCCGTCGGCTCAGCACCGCGACCGAGGCACCGCCGTCGGCGAGCGCCAGCAGCAACCGCAGCGCCTGGCTGACCGTCTTCGAGGTTTCCGGCACCGCCGTAAGCGGATTCCGGTTAGCGGGCCGGGCCGCGGCCGGACCAGGTCCAGGCGTACTTGCCGTCGTCGACGGCCAGTCCGGCCTCGCCGAGGGACAGCGGGGCGAACGTGTCCACCATGACCGCCAGCTCGTCGAAGTACTCCACGCCCAGGCTGCCCTCCACCGCACCCGGCTGCGGGCCGTGCGAGTGGCCGCCCGGGTGCAGTGAGATCGACCCCTTGCCGATGCCGGATCCCTTGCGTGCCTCGTAGTTCCCGGCCACGTAGAACATCACCTCGTCGGAGTCGACGTTCGAGTGGTAGTACGGCACCGGCACCGACAGCGGGTGGTAGTCCACCTTGCGCGGCACGAAGTTGCAGATCACGAAGTTGTGCCCCTCGAACACCTGGTGCACCGGCGGCGGCTGGTGGATCCGGCCGGTGATCGGCTCGAAGTCGGCGACGTTGAACGCGTACGGGTAGAGGCAGCCGTCCCAGCCGACCACGTCGAACGGGTGCTGCGGCACCACGTGCACGCTGCCGGTCACGCCGTTCGGCCCACGGTGCTTGATGAACACCTCGACGTCGGAGTCGTCGGCCAGCAGCGGTTCGGCCGGCGCGCGCAGGTCACGCTCGCAGTACGGCGCGTGCTCGAGCAGTTGGCCGAACCGGGACAGGTACCGCCTCGGCGGGGTGATGTGCGAGTTTGCCTCGATGATGTAAGTGCGAAGTGGCTCCTCGCCGGTCGGCAGCCAGCGGTGGGTGGTGGCGCGCGGCAGGATCAGGTAGTCGCCGTCGGCCACGTCGATAGCGCCGAAGATCGTCTCCACCCGGGCGCTGCCGCGCTCGATGAACACGCACTCGTCGCCGATGGC
>DASUAC010000273.1:0-2220 GCA_035763985.1 Jatrophihabitans sp.
GGCGAGCACCCCTGAGGTCGATCACGCCGTGAGTCTAGTGCGAACTTTCCGCGACCGGCTGATGCTCCAGCGCGTCCGCGGCGGGGGCGTGGGCTGGGCGCTGCCCGGCGCGGCGGCGCCACCGCAGCCCGCCGCCGGGCAGGCACGACCGGGTGGCCAGCACCGAGCCGGCCAGGATCAGCGGGAAGCCGACCACCATGCCCACCGTCAGGTGCTCGCCCAGCACCAGCACCCCGAGCAGCACCGCAACCGCCGGGTTGACATAGGTGATCACGGTGCATCGGGTCGGCCCGATCTCGGCGATCAGCTGGAAGAACAGCACGAACGCCAGCGCCGTGCAGACCAGCGAGAGCACCGCGATGCTGACGATCGCCCGGCCGGCGACCTGCTCCGGCGGCCGGACCAGCGGGAACGGCAGCAGCAGCACCGTGCTCACCGTCATCGCGGCCGCGATCACGCCGAGCCCCGGCAGGTCGGCCAGCCAGCGCGCCAGGATCACCGGGCCGGTCGCATAGCCGATGCTCACCACCAGCATCTCGGCCATCGCGCCGAGGTGCAGCTGGCCCAGGTCCAGCCCGACCAGGCAGGTCACCCCGACGATGCCGACCGCCAACCCGGCCAGCTGCCGGGCGCCCATCCGGTCGCCGTGGCTGGAGAAGAACGCCAGCGCCGCGCCGATCAGCGGCACCGCCGCCACCAGCAACCCGGCCAGCGAGCTGGTCAGCCGGCGTTCGGCGTCCGACAGCAGCACCCAGGGCACGACCACCTCGATCAGGCTGAACGCGATGATCGGCCGCCAGTGGCTGAGCACCGGGCGCAGCATGCCGCGGCCGGCTGCTGCCGGCAGCAGCAACGCCGCGGCGCCGGCGGTGCGCAGGAACACCATGGTGCCGGGGTTGAGATCCTCCACCGCCACCCGGATGAACAGGTACGGCAATCCCCAGATCAGGCACATGGCTGCGAACAGCACCCAGCCGCGGCGTGTCACCAGAACCTTCCTTCCCCCTGTCGTCGCCACGCTACGCATCGGCCGGCCGGCGGCACCGGCGGGTTCACGACTTCGCGTGCGACATCACCCTCGGTGGCCGCACAATTCTGGCAAGGGTGATCAGCGACTACGACAACCAGCGGCTACAACAAGGGGTGGCAGATGACGATTCCGTTCACCGGGATCGGCGCGCGGACCAAGACCAGCCGCAGCCGGACCGTGCCGATCGGCGACTACGGCTTCCTGTCCGACGGCGAGGTCACCGCGCTGGTCGCGCCCGGCGGCTCGGTGGACTGGCTGTGCCTGCCCCGGATGGATTCGCCGAGCATCTTCGGCAGCGTCCTGGACCGGCATGCCGGCACCTTCCGGATCGCCCCGGAGGACGTCACGGTGCCCTCGGGGCGCCGGTACCTGCCGGGCACCATGGTGTTGGAGACCAGCTGGGGCACCGCCACCGGCTGGATCATCGTGCGCGACGTGCTGCTGATCGGGCCGTGGCGGCACGACGCGGAGCTGTCCCGTTCCCAGCGCCGGACGCCGACCGACTACGACGCCGAGCACACCCTGCTGCGCACCATCCGGTGCGTGTCCGGCGAGGTGCAGGTGGTCATGCAGTGCGAGCCGGTGCTGGACTACGGCCGCCACCACGTCCGCTGGGAGTACACCGACCTGGTCTACCACCAGGCCCGGGCGAGCAGCGATCAGCACGACATCCAGCTCACCCTGACCACCGACCTGCGGCTGGGCTTCGAGGGTGGCCAGGCAGCGGCCCGGACGCTGCTGAAGGAGGGCGACGTCCGCTACGTCGCGCTGTCCTGGGGCGGGCCGCCACCGCCGCAGACCTATGACCAGGCCTATCGGCGGCTGGTGTGGACCGCCCACCACTGGCAGCACTGGCTGGCCCGGGGCAATTTTCCGGACCATCCGTGGCGGCATTACCTGCAGCGCAGCGCGCTCACCCTGAAGGGGCTGACCTACGCCCCCACCGGGGCGATCTGCGCCGCGGCCACCACCTCGTTGCCGGAGACGCCGGGCGGCCAACGCAACTACGACTACCGGTTCAGCTGGATCCGCGATGCCACCTTCGCGCTCTGGGGCATGTACTCGCTCGGTTTCGACTGGGAAGCGGTGGACTTCTTCTCCTTCATCGCCGACCTCGCCGAGCAGAACCCGGATCTGCAGATCATGTACGGCATCGGCGGCGAACGGGATCTGGACGAGCACGAGCTGGA
>DASUAC010000274.1:0-4608 GCA_035763985.1 Jatrophihabitans sp.
GACCTTCGAAGATCGGGATGCCAGATATGACGGCTACGACGCAGTTGACCGTGGCACAGGCGCTACGGCGAGCTGCTGCGCGGGCTACCCTCGCGCCCTCCATCCACAACAGCCAGCCCTGGCGGTTCGTGCTGACCAACGGGGTGCTCGAGATGCACGCCGACCGGTCCCGCCAGCTGCACGTGCTGGATCCGGCCTGCCGGCAGCTGCTGATCAGCTGCGGCTGTGCCTTGTTCAACGCCCGGGTGGCGCTGGCCGCGGCCGGCTATCCCGACGTGGTCCACCGTTTCCCGGTGCCCACCCAGTCCGGCCTGCTGGCCCAGATCTCGGTGGGCAGTGCCGGCCAGGTCTCGAACCCGTGCCTCGGCGTGCTAGATCCGGTCATCGAGCTGCGGCACAGCAACCGCCGCCGGTTCGCCGACGAACGGGTGCCGGCCGCGCTGGTCGACCACCTGATCGCCGCGGCGGCCGCCGAGGGAGCCGCGCTGCTGCCGGTCACCGACGAGGCCAAGCTGGTCACCACCGCAGTACTGGCCCAGCGCGCCGCCGCGATCGAGGACGCCGACCCCGCCTACCGCGCCGAGCTGCGTGCCTGGACCACCGACGAGCCGGACCGTGCCGACGGCGTGCCGGCGGCGGCGGTCCCGCGGAGCGGCACCCAGTCCTACGACGACATCCCGATCCGGGACTTCGACACCCGGGGCACCGGCGGCCTGCCGGCAGCCACCCATTCCAGCATCGACCAGTGCCTGCTGCTGCTCTGGACGCCCGGGGACAACCCGCTGGCCTGGTTGCAGGCCGGCGAGGGCCTGCAGCGGGCCCTGCTGGAGCTGACCCGGCAGGGTTACGTCGCCAGCATCATGTCCCAGGTGGCCGAGGTGCCGGCGGTCCGGGCGATGTTGCGCCGGGAACTGGATCTGACCGGCGAACCGCACCTGCTGCTGCGGGTGGGCCGGGCGCCGATGACGCCGGCCACCCGGCGCCGCCGATTGGTCGAGGTGCTGGTCGAACACCTCTAATGCGCGAACGCACTTGATCGTCGCTCGTCCGCAGTACCATTCGGGCGTGACCGAGAGCGCGTCCGCCGCCTCGTTCGGCGAAAGCGACAGTGGGCTGTACGGCCCGCAGTTGCAACTGGACGAGTTGCTCACCCAACTGATCGCCCGTGCCCAGGACGTGCGCGCGGCGCACAGCCGGCTGCGTGGCCTGTTGCGGGCCAACAACATGATCATCGGCGACCTGGCCCTGCCGGTGGTGCTGCGCCGGATCGTCGAGGCGGCCTGCCAGTTGGTGCACGCCCGGTACGGCGCGCTCGGTGTGATCTCCTCCGACGGCGGCCTGGAGCAGTTCATCCACGTCGGCGTGGACGCCGAACTGGTGGGCCGGATCGGCCAGCTGCCGCAGGGCAAAGGGCTGCTCGGCGCGCTGATCGACGACCCGCGGCCGATCCGGTTGCGGACCATCTCGCACGACCCCCGCTCGGTGGGATTCCCGGCGGGCCACCCGCCGATGGACAGCTTCCTGGGCGTGCCGATCCGGGTCCGGGACGCGATCTTCGGCAACCTGTACCTGGCCTGCCGCGACGGTGGTGAGTTCACCGAGGAGGACCAGGAACTGGTGAGTTCGCTGGCCGGCACCGCCGGTGTGGCGATCGAGAACGCCCGGCTCTTCGAGCAGGCCCGGCGCAGGCAGGGCTGGTTGCAGGCCTCCACCGACATCACCCAGCAGCTGCTGGCCAGCGAGGGTGAGGAGCCGCTGCGGGTGATCGCCTGGCGTACCCAGCAGATGGCCGACGCCGACGCGGTCACCGTGGTGCTGCCGGTCTCCGGCACCGACCAGTTGATGGTCGAGGTGGCGACCGGGGCGG
This sequence comes from Jatrophihabitans sp., assembly GCA_035763985.1. Taxonomy (GTDB): domain Bacteria; phylum Actinomycetota; class Actinomycetes; order Mycobacteriales; family Jatrophihabitantaceae; genus Jatrophihabitans_A. Next base: position 1,868 of record DASUAC010000274.1, read on the forward strand.
GCGCCGAGCAGATGACCGCGCTCAGCTACCCGATGGCCGGCACCCTCTCGGTGCACGTGCTGGAGACCGGCGTGCCGGCCCTGGTCGAGGACATGACCGCCGAGCAGGAATACACCGTGCACCTGAGCGAGGTGGTTCCGATCGGCGCCTTGATGGCGTTGCCGCTGGCCGGCAGCCACGGCACCCGAGGGGTGCTGCTGGTGGCCCGGTTGCACGGACGGCCCCGGTTCACCGACGCCGACCTGGAGATGGCGACCACGTTCGCCAACCACGCCGCGATCGCGCTGGAGCTGGCCGACGCGCGGGCCGACCAGCAGCGGGTGGTGCTGCTGGAGGATCGGGACCGGATCGCCCGGGATCTGCACGACCACGTGATCCAGCGGCTGTTCGGCGCCGGCCTGACGGTGGAGAGCGTGGCGGCCGGGCTGCGTGACTCGGCGGCCGGCGACCGGCTGGCCCAGGTGGTCGGCGACATCGACGACACCATCCGGCAGATCCGCACCTCGATCTTCCGGCTGCGCGGCCCGATCGCGGTCGGCACCAGCCAGGTCCGGATGCGGCTGCTGGATCTGATCGGTGAGATCTCGCCGCTGCTCGGCTTCGAGCCGCAGGTGACCTTCACCGGTTCGGTGGAGCTGCTGCTCACCGACGAGGTGCTGGAGGATCTGACCGCGGTGCTGCGGGAGGGACTGACCAACATCGCCCGGCACGCGCAGGCCAACCGCGCGCAGGTGGCGGTGGTGGCCGGCAACGGCGAGCTGCGGGTCGAGATCATCGACGACGGGGTCGGCGTCTCGAAGGTGACCCGGCGCAGCGGGTTGGCCAACCTGCGCCAGCGTGCCGAGAGCCGCGGTGGCAGATTCGAACTCATCTCACCGGTGCACCAGGTACCGGCCGGTACTGCATCCGGCGACGAGCCGGTACGTGGGGAAGGGACCCTGCTTCGATGGAGAATCCCACTGGAGTCGGCATGACCGAGCCCAGCACGCCCATCATCCGGGTCTTCCTGCTTGATGACCACGAGATCGTCCGGCGCGGTATCGCCAACCTGCTGACCAGCGAACCGGACATCGAGATCGTCGGCGAGGCGGGTACGGCGGCCGAGGCACTGGCCCGGATCCCGGCGGCCCGGCCGGACATCGCGGTGCTGGACGCCCGGCTGCCGGACGGCAGCGGCATCGACGTCTGCCGCGACATCCGGTCCGACAATCCGGCGATCCGGTGCGTGATCCTGACCTCCTACGACGACAACGACGCGGTGTTCGCGGCGGTGATGGCCGGGGCGTCCGGTTACCTGCTCAAGGAGGTGCGCGGCGCCTCGCTGGTCGACGCGATCCGGCAGGTGGCGGCCGGCCGGTCGCTGCTGGATCCCTCGGTCACCGAGCGGCTGCTGGACAAGCTGCGGCAACCGGTCGAGGTGGACCACCGGCTGGCCGCGCTGACCGAGCGGGAGCGGGAGATCCTGGACCTGATCGCCGACGGCCTGACCAACCGGCAGATCGGCGAGCGGCTGTTCCTGGCCGAGAAAACGGTGAAGAACTACGTGTCCGGCCTGCTCGCCAAGCTGGGCATGCAGCGCCGAACCCAGGCGGCGGTGTACGGCTCCCAGTTGCGGGAAGAGGGCGGCGGCTGAGCGAATACCGCGACGGCTCAGCGGTTTCGGCTCAGCGGTACCGCGCGGCTCAGCGGTACCGCGACGGCTCAGCGGGCGGCGTCGGGCAGCCAGCCGGCCGTGACCAGGCTGCGGTAGGTCAGCTCCGGCTCCGGCACCACGATGGTCGGCCGCTCCCGGACCGAGATCACCGAGGAGTTCATCGCGTCGAAATAAGCATGATCGGTCGTCGGCCGGGGCAGTCCTACCACCAGCGGCTGGTCGACCGTGGCGTGCTCGGTGAGCACCTGCAGCGGATCGCCGAACCGCAGTTCGGGGGTCACCTGCACCTCCGGCCGGCGTTCCAGCCAGCGGGCCAGGTAGCCGTCCAGCATCCGGCGCTCGGCGGTCTCGGCGTAGCAGACGTTGCCGTCCAGCGGCGCCAGCCACGGCTTGAGCACCCGCAGCCGGCAGCGGAGCCGTTCGGCCTCGGCGTAGGCCGCCTGCAGCACCGCGTCGTCGGCCTGGCTGCCGCGCAGCAGCGCCAGCACCTGCTGGCCGGTGGCCGGTGGGGCGGTACCGAGCACCATGACCGGGCAGTCGACCTTGGCCAGCAGCCGGGCCAGCACGGTCTGGCTACGGTCGCAGTGCGGGGTGCCGACCAGGACCAGATCGGCACCTCGCGCTGCTTCGGCCAGCGCGGTGGCGGCCGGGTCGCCGGTGAGCTCGTCGAGCACCTCGATGTCCGGCCGGTATCGACGCAACCTGGCAGCAGCGGCCCGCACATGGCGCTCCGTCGCCCCCCGTACCAGGTTGTCGTTGTCCACCGGCAACTGCCAGTCCGTTGCCGCATACGGAATCGGGCTGTAGCCGTGCACGATGTGCACGGTGTCGCCGGGCTGGACGAGCACGGTCGTCCAGCCGATCAGGTGGGTGGTCTGGTGTCCGCTGATGCCGAGCACGATCCGCCGCCCGGCGGTCACCGTGGACGTGTGGTGGGGGAATGGGGCGGGCCGGACCATGCCCCGGTTGCCGGCGACCTGATCGATCTCGTCAGCCGCCGTGCGTCGCTCCGTCATGCGCGTTGCCTCCGGGCTACCACCTGCGTTGTCTGCTGGCGTTGGATTCGATCCTTGAGGACGGGACCGGC
>DASUAC010000275.1:0-3812 GCA_035763985.1 Jatrophihabitans sp.
CCACACCGTGGTGAACGGCCGGTACGCCATCCGGATCGCGATCGGCTCGGTGCTCACCGAACGCCGGCATGTCGAGGCGGCCTGGCAGTTGCTGAGTTCGCTGGCGCCCGGCCCGGACGGTAACCCTCAGTAGGCGCGGCCGAAGACGAGCCGCCGCCCGTACGCCGACGGCTGCCCGCAACGCACGCAGCGACCCGACTCGTCCGGCGCCTCGGCCGGGATGCAGCGGGGCGTGGCGGCGGTGTCGGCCTTGATCTCGTCCTCGCAGGCCGGCCGTCCGCAGTGCAACGCGCGGGCCCAGCCCACGGCGACCTGCGAGACGAAATCGTCCCAGCCGTCGACGGTGGCGGTGCGCTGGTCGCGGAAGGTTTCCGCCCGGTGCAGCAGGAAATCCTGGAAGTCGGCGAGGATGCCGGGCAGCAGTTCGACGACTTGGGCCAGCGGCAGCTGGTCCTTGCCGCTGCCGCCGAGCCGACGGGCCAGCGTGACGACCTCGCCGTCCAGATCCCGCGGACCGAGCTCCAGCCGCAACGGCACCCCGCGCATCTCCCAGTCGTTGAACTTGTAACCCGGCGACAGTTGCGGCCGATTGTCGTCGACGTGCACCCGCAGCCCGGCGGCACGCACCCGATCGGCCAGGGCACGCGCCGCCGAGGCGGTACGCTCGCCGGCCTCGTGCCGCCCGATCGGCACGATCACCACCTGGTAGGGCGCCAACCGCGGCGGCAGCACCAAGCCCTTGTCGTCGCCGTGCGTCATGAGCACGCCGCCGACCATCCGGGTGCTCATCCCCCACGAAGTGGTGTGGGCATGCTGTCGTACGCCATGCTCGTCCTGGTAGGAGATCTCGAACGCCCGGGCGAAGTTGGTGCCCAGGTAATGCGAGGTGCCCGCCTGCAACGCACGGCCGTCGCGCATCATGGCCTCGATCGTGTAGGTGCGCACGGCGCCGGCGAACCGCTCGCCCGGCGTCTTCTCCCCCGCCACTACCGGCATGGCCGCGATCTCCCGGGCCACCGCGGCGTAGGTGTCGAGCGCCCACCTCGTCTCCCGCATCGCATCGGCCTCGTCGGCGTGCGCGGTGTGCCCCTCCTGCCAGAGGAACTCGGTGGTGCGCAGGAACAGCCGCGGCCGCATCTCCCAGCGCACGACGTTGCCCCACTGGTTGAGCAACAGCGGCAGATCCCGGTACGAGTCGATCCACCGTGCCAGGTACTCGCCGAAGACCGTCTCGGACGTCGGCCGGACGACCAGCGGCTCCTCCAGTTGCTTGCCGCCGGCGTGCGTAACCACGGCCAGTTCGGGGGCGAATCCCTCGACGTGCTCGGCCTCCCGCTGCAGGTAGGACTGCGGGATGAGCGACGGGAACGCGACGTTGCCGTGGCCGGCTGCCTTGATCCGCGCATCGAGGTCGGCCTGCAGCGGCTCCCACATCCGGTAGCCGTACGGGCGGATGACCATGGTGCCACGGACCGGGCCACGCTCGGCCAACTCGGCCTGCACGACGACCTCGTTGTACCACGCGGAGAAGTCCTCCGACATCGGCGTCACATGCTGCTCGCTCACTCGGCGAGGATAGCGGGCTGACGGGCACGTTCGCCGCCCTGGACTCCCGGATCCTGGACACCCGAGCGACCAGCCCACTGCCCACGAACCACAAGATCACCCTGAGCCTGCCCGGACACGGTGGCATCCCGGCCGGCGGAGCCGAAGCGGTGGTGCTGAACATCGCGGTGCTGTCGGCGCGGGCCAACGGCCTGCTGAGCGTCACCGACGGCGACGGCAGCCAGGCCACCCTGCACCTGCGGTTCGTCGGGAACCAGACGATGCAGACCGAACGGGTGGTCAAGGTCGGCAGTGACGGCACGCTCACCTTCAGCCAGTCCAGCACCGCCGGCGTCCAGCTGGTCGTCGACCTGATGGGCTACTACCTGCCGTACTCAACCACCGTGCAGGACGTGAACGGCAGCTATGTCCCGGAGAGCCCGCAACCGATCACCAACCTGCGGCCGCTGACCGGTCCGCAGCTCCGGTTGTACCAACACCAGCCTCTCAGCGTGGACGCGGGGGAAGCCAGCAACGTCTACTGGTCGCTGGCCTACAACATGATTCTCACCGACGACCGGCCTTGGCAGCCGGCGCTACTCGGTGCCTACAACTCGCCCGATCGCTCGACGAGCACGGTCACAATGTCTTCCACCCCGGCCGGCCAGACCACCGAACTGACCGTCCCCACGAGCGTCTACCCCGAGGGCAACCTCACCCTGGTCAACCGCACCAGCGCGACGTGGACCTACCTGCACGGGTACGTGACCGGCTACTACTGGTATTACCACTGCGCCTTCTGCTGACTTCGCCCGGTGGTGAACGAATACCCTGGAAATTTCGGTCGATCCGGGATCGAACCGGTTCTCGACTCATCGGCCGGTTGGCCGTAACCCCCTCTCGCCCCGCCTACTGGTTGCCGACCACGAGGTCGTACGGGTCCACGGTGATCCGGTCGCCGTACCGGGCCAGCAGGACGGCGCGGTAGGCGGGTTTGTAATGGGCCAGGGAGACCTCGACCCGGTCGTGGGCGTTGATCCCCCAGGTCGACAGCTCGATACCCTGCTTCGCCAGCTCGGCACGGTCGGCCTCGAGCGTCATCGTCACCGCTTTCAGTTCCCGCTGCGAGTAGCGAACCGAGCGGAACCGGATCGGAATGTCTTGACCCCGGTATTGCCGGGTATCGCGAACGGCAATCGCACGCTCCGCCGCGGTCGGCTTGCCTACCAGGTCGACCTCGATGCCGGAAGAGACGATCTGGGTCTCGGCATAGTTGGGTTCCTGCCACAGGTCGGCGGTCAACGGCTGGGAGGCGTTGCCGGCTGCGAGATTGGCCTCCTGATCATTCGAGTAATCGATCCGGGTTGCCGAGCCTGCCCGCGGGGCAGCCATCGGATGCCGCAGCGTGGCCAAGACACCACCGCCGACCGCGGCGAGCAGTAGCGCGGCGGCGCCGATGGCGATCGGTCGACCCAGGCGAAGCGCCACCTCTGACCCCCGTCGAGGAAATGGCTATCGGTATAGGTCAATATGGCACCGGTATCGGGGAATCGGTACCGGCGATACCGTTTCGAGGCCCCGCTTTGACCGGATCGAGGTTGCCCGGTAACCGAATCGAGCTCAGCCGACGTTTAACCGAATCGAGCTCAGCCGTTGGGCAGCCGGATCATGCCCTCCTGGGTGACGCTGGCGACCAGCCGGCCGTCCCGGGCGAAGAACCGGCCGGTGGCCAGCCCCCGGCCGCCGGACGCCGACGGCGAGGACGACTCGTAGAGGAACCAGTCGTCGGCCCGGAACTGGCGGTGGAACCACATCGCGTGGTCGAGCGAGGCCATGCTGATCGGGTCCAGCCGGGCGGCCATCCCGTGGTGGATCAGCACCGAGTCGAGCAGGTTGAGATCGGAGGCGAAGGTCAGCACGCACACGTGCAGGGTGGGATCGTCCGGCAGCGCCCCGTCGGCCTTCATCCAGATCCGGTGCGGCTGGTTCTCCCGCGGCCCCAACCCCCGCTGCACCCACGGCGGGTCGTCGACGTAGCGGATGTCGAAGGCCTGCGGGATCCGGGCCATGAACTCGATCAGCTCCGGGTAGCCGGCCAGCCGCTCAGCGAAGGTGGGCAGCGATTGCGGATCCGGCACGCCCGGCATTGCCCGCTGGTGGTCGATGCCGCCCTGCTCCAGCTGGAACGAGGCGGACAGCGTGAAGATCGGGTTGCCGTGCTGGACCGCGGTCACCCGGCGCACCGAGAACGAGCGGCCGTCCCGGAT
>DASUAC010000276.1:0-5875 GCA_035763985.1 Jatrophihabitans sp.
CCGCGGCACCGCGTGCGGATCCGGGTTGAGGTGCTCGTCCACCGGGGTGCCGATCACCACCACGATGTGCTCGCCGCGGCTGACCACGCTCGGATCGGTGGTTGCGTCCAGCCGGCCGGCGGCCAGCACCCGCTGCAGCACCTCGGTGGCACCGTCCTCGCGGAACGGCAGCTCCCCGGACAGGATGGTCTTGACCGCCACGTCGTTCAGGTCGTAGATGCCCACCTTGAGGCCGCGGTCGGCGAAGGCGATCGCCAGCGGCAGGCCGACGTGGCCGCCGCCGCCGACGACCACGACGTCGAAGTCGAAGGAGGATGAGGTGGAGCCGGTGACCATGCGCTAGATGTCCGTTCCTCGCCGGTTGTGGGTACCGGCCGGGCCAGGCCGGTGGCGGCCGCCGTACAGTTCGCCGGTTCGCCGCCCGCGACAGTGACTGGACGGCAGCGACTGGACGCCGCGCCAGAGTTTAACCGGCTCACCCCGGTCCACCCCAAAACGCGCCGACGAACGGTGCGTGGCGGTACGGGACCCCGGCCTGCCGAGACGTGGCGTTTTCGTCGTCCGAACGGTAGAACAGGTACTGAAATCGTTGCGCGAGCCCGCTGAGAGGTATGCGATGGCCAGCTCTGTGTCCAATTTCATCAACGGACGATCGGTGCCGGCGGCCGACGGCCGCACGCTGGACGTGGTCAACCCGGCCACCGGCGAGGTCTATCTGAACTCCCCGCTGTCCGGGCCGGAGGACGTGGACCGGGCCTACGCCGCGGCCGCCAAGGCGTTCGAGAGCTGGCGGGACAGCACCCCGAGCGACCGGCAGCAGGCACTGCTGCGGTTCGCCGACGCCCTGGACGCCCGGGCCGAGCAGCTGATCGCGGTGGAGAGCGAGAACACCGGCAAGCCGATCGGGCTGACCCGTACCGAGGAGATCCCGCCGATGGTGGATCAGATCCGGTTCTTCGCCGGCGCCGCCCGGGTGCTGGAGGGCCGCTCGGCCGGGGAGTACCTGGCCGGCCACACGTCCTACATCCGGCGTGAGCCGATCGGCGTGGTCGGCCAGGTGGCGCCGTGGAACTACCCGATGATGATGGCGGTGTGGAAGTTCGCGCCCGCCCTGGCGGCCGGCAACACGGTGGTGCTGAAGCCGTCCGACACCACCCCGGCCTCCACCGTGCTGCTGGCCGAGATCGCCTCGGAGTTCTTCCCGCCCGGCGTGTTCAACGTGATCTGCGGTGACCGGGACACCGGCCGGGCGATGGTGGCGCACAGGACGCCGTCGATGGTCTCGATCACCGGCTCGGTACGGGCCGGCATGCAGGTCGCCGAGGCGGCCGCCAAGGACCTGAAGAAGGTGCACCTGGAGCTGGGGGGCAAGGCGCCGGTGATCGTCTTCGACGACGTGGACGTGGCCGCCGCCGCCGAGGCGATCGCGGTGGCCGGTTACTTCAACGCCGGCCAGGACTGCACGGCCGCCACCCGGGTGCTCGCCCCGGCGGGCTTCGCCGAGGAGTTCGCCGCGGCGCTGGCCGAGCAGGCAGCCGGCACCAAGACCGGCCCGGCCGACGACGAGGACGTGCTGTACGGCCCGCTCAACAACGCCACCCAGCTCAGCCATGTCTCGGGGCTGGTGGACCGGCTGCCGGACCACGCCAAGCTGCTGGCCGGCGGCAGCAGGCAGGGCGAGGCGGGCTACTTCTACTCGCCGACCGTGGTCGCCGGCCTGCGCCAGGAGGACGAGCAGATCCAGACCGAGATCTTCGGGCCGGTCATCACCGTGCAGGCCTTCTCCGACGAGGACGAGGCGGTGCGCTGGGCCAACGGCGTGGAGTACGGCCTGGCCTCCTCGGTCTGGACCCGGGACCACGGCCGGGCGATGCGGGTCTCCCGGCGGCTGGACTTCGGCTGCGTGTGGGTGAACACCCACATCCCGCTGGTGGCCGAGATGCCGCACGGCGGGTTCAAGCACTCCGGCTACGGTAAGGACTTGTCGATGTACGGGCTGGAGGACTACACCCGTATCAAGCACGTGATGCACAACATCGACTTCTGATCGCCTGAATCTCGTACCGGCGGGGTGAGGCCGGCTCGACCGAAAGCCGCGATCCTGTCGTCCGTAACCCTTCTCCGAAGCCCTTCTCCCCGACAAGGTGGCGCCGAGATGACCGATACAGCCGTTCCGCAGAAGCGGGTCCTGCACACCGCAATCCCCGGCCCGCGCTCGGCCGAGTTGCACAAGCGCAAGCTGGCCGCCGTCTCGCCCGGCCTCAGCGTCAGCCTGCCGGTCTACATCGAGCGGGCCGGCGGCGGCATCCTGGTCGACGTCGACGGCAACCAGCTGATCGACTTCGGCTCCGGCATCGCGGTCACCACGGTCGGCAACGCCGCCCCCCGGGTGGTCGCCCGGGTGCAGCAGCAGGTGGCCGAGTTCACCCACACCTGCTTCATGATCAACCCGTACGCCGGCTACGTCGAGGTCTGCGAGGCGCTGAACGAGCTGACCCCGGGGGACTGGGAGAAGCGCTCGGCGCTGTTCAACTCCGGCGCGGAGGCGGTCGAGAACGCGGTCAAGATCGCCCGGCACTACACCGGGCGGCAGGCGGTGGTGGCCTTCGACCACGCCTACCACGGCCGGACCAACCTGACCATGGCGCTGACCGCGAAGAACATGCCGTACAAGCACCGGTTCGGCCCGTTCGCCAACGAGATCTACCGGGTGCCGATGGCCTACCCGTTCCGCTGGCCGACCGGTCCCGAGCGGTGCGCGGAGGAGTGTTTCGCGACCTTCACCAGCATGGTGCACGCCCAGGTGGGCGAGGAGAACACCGCCGCCGTGCTGCTGGAACCGATCCAGGGCGAGGGCGGCTTCATCGTGCCCGCCCCCGGGTTCGTCAAGCTGGTCGCCGACTGGTGCGCCGAGCAGGGCATCCTGTTCATCGCCGATGAGATCCAGACCGGTTTCTGCCGTACCGGTAACTGGTTCGCCTGTGAGTTCGAGGGCGTCACGCCGGATCTGATCACCACCGCCAAGGGCATCGCCGGTGGCCTGCCGCTGTCCGGGGTGACCGGCCGGGCCGAGGTGATGGACGCGGTGCACTCCAGCGGCCTGGGCGGCACCTACGGCGGCAACCCGGTGGCGTGCGCCGCCGCGCTGGGCGCCATCGAGACGATGCGGGCGGAGAACCTGCCCAACCGGGCCCGGCAACTCGAGGCGCTGTTCCTGCCGCGGCTGCGCCGGCTGGCCGAGCAGTACCCGCAGATCGGGGACGTCCGCGGCCGGGGCGCGATGCTGGCCATCGAACTGGTCGCCGGCGCGGACGACAAGACCCCGAACGCGGCGCTGGCCGGCCGGGTGAACGCCGCCTGCCACGCCCAGGGCCTGGTGACGCTGACCGCCGGCACCTACGGCAACGTGTTCCGGTTCCTGCCGCCGCTGTCGATCGGCGACGAGCTGGTGCTGGAAGGCTTGGACATCCTGGACCAGGCTTTCGCCGGCGCGGTCTGATCGGCCGGATCTACAACCAGCGCGCGGTCGTCGTCACCGGTGCGTCACCGGACGATCGCGGCGGCGTCGCGAGCTGCCGCCGGCCGACGCGCACCGGCCGGGCGGCCGGCCGGCGGGAGTAAACTGGCTGGGGCAGCGGCGCGGCGTCGCTGCCGTCTCGTTGTGGTGCCCGAGCGGCTGGCGCGCGTGCAACCGGAGGATGAACCGTGGCCCTCGTCGTGCAGAAATACGGCGGTTCGTCCGTTGCCGACGGCGAACGCATCCGGCGGGTGGCCGAGCGCATCGTGGCCAGCCGCCGGGCCGGCCACGACGTGGTGGTGGTGGTCTCGGCGATGGGCGACACCACCGTCGAACTCATCGACCTGGCCAAGCAGATCGTGCCGGTGCCGGGCGGACGCGAATTCGACATGCTGCTCACCGCCGGCGAGCGGATCTCGATGGCCCTGCTGGCGATGGCCATTCACTCCCTCGGCTATCCCGCCGAGTCCTTCACCGGTTCGCAGGCGGGCGTGCTGACCACCTCGGTGCACGGCAAGGCCCGGATCGTCAACATCACCCCGGGCCGGGTGCAGAACTCGATCGCCGAGGGCAATGTGGCGATCGTGGCCGGTTTCCAGGGCGTCTCGCCGGACACCAAGGACATCACCACGCTCGGCCGGGGTGGCTCGGACACCACCGCGGTCGCGGTCGCCGCCGCGCTGCGCGCCGACGTGTGCGAGATCTACACGGACGTGGACGGGGTGTTCACCGCCGACCCGCGGATCGTGCCGAACGCCCGGCGGATCGAACAGATCACCTACGAGGAGATGCTGGAGCTGGCGGCGTGCGGCGCCAAGGTGCTGATGCTGCGCTGCGTCGAGTACGCCCGCCGGTACGGCATGCCGATCCACGTCCGCTCGTCGTACTCGACCATGCCGGGAACGGTTGTCACCGGCTCGATGGAGGATCTTCCTGTGGAGCAAGCACTCATCACCGGCGTCGCGCACGACCCCAGCGAAGCGAAGATCACAATCGTCGGCGTACCCGACGAGCCGGGCGAGGCGGCCCGCATCTTCGAGACGGTGGCGCTGGCCGAGACGAACATCGACATGATCGTGCAGAACGTGTCGACCGAGGGCACCGGCCGCACCGACATCTCCTTCACGCTGCCCAAGAGCGACGGGCCCGCGGCCATGGCGGCGCTGCAGAAGGTCAAGGAGAAGGTCGGCTTCAAGGGGCTGCTCTTCGACGACCACGTGGGTAAGGTGTCGCTCATCGGTGCCGGGATGAGGTCCCACCCGGGCGTCGCCGCCAGGTTCTTCGCGGCCCTCGCCGACGCCGGGGTCAATATCGAGATGATCTCCACGTCCGAGATCCGGGTGTCGGTCGTATGCCGGGACACCGATCTGGCCGCCGCCGTCCGGGCCGTGCACGACGCGTTCGAGCTCGGCGGCGATCAGGAGGCCGTGGTGTACGCAGGGACGGGGAGGTAACAGAGGTGAGCAACCGGGATCTGCCGAGCCTGGCTGTGGTGGGCGCGACGGGTGCGGTCGGCACCGTGATGTGCGACCTGCTGTCCTCGCGCAAGAACGTGTGGGGCGAGATCCGGCTGGTCGCCTCCGCCCGCTCGGCGGGGCGCACCGTCGAGGTGCGCAACGAGAAGCTGACCGTCCAGGAGCTGTCGCCCGAGGCGTTCGACGGCATCGACGTGGCGATGTTCGACGTACCGGACGAGGTGTCCGTGGAGTGGGCGCCGATCGCGGCGTCCCGCGGCGCCATCGCGGTGGACAACTCCGGCGCCTTCCGGATGGACCCCGATGTCCCGCTGGTGGTTCCCGAGATCAACCCGGAGCAGGTACGCAACCGGCCGAAGGGGATCATCGCGAACGCCAACTGCACCACGCTCACCCTGATCGTGGCGGTGGCCCCGCTGCACCGGGAGTTCGGGCTGCGCGAGCTGGTCGTCGCGTCGTACCAGGCGGTCTCCGGCGCCGGGAAGATCGGCATCGACACGCTGGTCAACCAGATCGACAAGGTGGCCGGCGACGCCAGCCTCGGCTCCCGCTCGGGCAACGTGCGCCAGGCGGTCGGCGACGACCTCGGCCCGTTCCCCGCCCCGCTGGCGTTGAACGTGGTGCCCTGGGCCGGCTCGCTCAAGGAGCTGGGCTGGTCGTCGGAGGAGCTGAAGGTACGCAACGAGTCGAGGAAGATCCTCGGCCTGCCGGACCTGAAGGTCTCCGCCACCTGCGTCCGGGTACCGGTCGTCACCGGCCACTCGGCCGCGGTACATGCGGTGTTCGGTACCGAGGTGGACGCCGAGGGCGCCCGCGAGGCGCTGCGCCACGCGCCCGGCGTGATCCTGGTGGACGATCCGGCCGCCGGTGAGTTCCCGATGCC
>DASUAC010000277.1:0-6505 GCA_035763985.1 Jatrophihabitans sp.
TCGAAGGCCCGCTGACCCGGCTGCACCAGGTAGGCGGCCAGCTGGGTGTCGGAGGTGACCCCGGCCAGCCGCCAGCCGTGCTGGCCCAGCGCCAGCACCGGCCCCTTGATGTCGTGCACCGCCTTGGGCAGCGCCGGATCGGACAGCCAGCCGGCCAGCGCCTTGTCGTCGTCCGGGCCGAGCTCGGTCACGTCGATCCAGCCCGCATCGCCGTCGGCGGAGGCGATGGTGATCGCGTTCAGCGAGCCGGTGCCCCGGCCCCAGGTGCCCGCGAACGACACCCCGGTGCGCCGGCCGTCGCTGGCGTGCTCGGTCAGGAAGTCGGCCACCGCCCCGGTGCCCAGCCGGCGTACCGAGACCTCGAAGCCGCCTTCCACCTCCGGCTCGGGGGTCGGCAGGGTAGCGAACAGCCGCTCCCGCAGCACCCGGAACTGCAGGTTGTCGAACAGCCGGTGCACCTCGTCGCGGTCCCATGGCTGGCGGGCCAGCTCGCTCACCCCGAGATCCAGATCCAGGTCGCGGACCAGCCGGGTCAGCTGCTGGTTCTGCAGCACCCCGGCCAGGTGCTCGCGCAGCGCGTCGCCGACCTTGCCCTTGACCTCGTCCACGTGCGCGACCAGCTCGTCCAGCGAGCCGTACTCGCGGATCCACTTGGCCGCCGTCTTCTCCCCCACGCTCGGGATGCTCGGCAGGTTGTCGCTCGGGTCGCCACGCAGCGCGGCGAAGTCCGGGTACTGGGACGGGGTGAGGCCGTACTTGGCCTCCACCTCCTCCGGGGTGAACCGGGTCAGCTCGGACACGCCCTTGCGTGGGTAGAGCACCGTGACCTGGCTGTTCACCAGCTGCAGCGCGTCCCGGTCACCGGTGCAGATCAGCACCCGCATGCCGTGCCCGCACGCCTCGGTGGTGAGGGTGGCGATGATGTCGTCGGCCTCGTAGCGCTCCCGGGTCAGCATCGGGATCCGCAGCGCGGTGAGCACCTCCTGGATCAGCGACAGCTGCGGGCTGAACTCGCTCGGGGTGGTCGTCCGGTTGGCCTTGTATTCCGGATATGCCTCGGCCCGGAAGGTCTGCCGGCTGACGTCGAACGCGACCGCCAGGTGGGTCGGCTGCTCGTCCCGGAGCAGGTTGATCAACATCGAGGTGAAGCCGAACACCGCGTTGGTGGGCTGCCCGGTGGTGGTGGAGAAGTTCTCCAGCGGCAGCGCGTAGAAGGCCCGGTAGGCGATCGAGTGGCCGTCGATCAGCAGCAGCTTGGCGGTGTCGGTACGGGTGGGATCGTCGAGTACCTCGGTCACAGGTTGGAGTCTAGGCAGGGGTACCGACAGCACACCCGGCCGTGCGGCCCGACGGGGTTTTCAAGGGCAGCACGGCCGGGTGGCCGGTTCAGCGATCTTCGCCGGTTCCGCCAGGCCGGAGCCGGCGACGATCGGGTCTGGGTGGGCGAGCGGCGAGCCCTCGTGTCATGCCGGACCGTCGCCGGAACGACGGCACGGCATGACACCCGCGAGAAGGGGCAGGTCAGGCGCGCTTGCCGACCGGCACCACGTAGCGGGTGAAGACCAGGTCGCGCAGCACGTCGTCGCCGCCTTCGACGATGGAGACGTAGCGCATGTCCCGCATCAGCTTGCCGACGACGGAGGACTCGGTGTAGCCGAGGCCCCCGAACATCTCCGAGGCCACCGAGGCGATCTGCCAGCCGGTCTGGCCGCAGAACATCTTGGTGGTCAGCGCCGACTTGAGCGTGCCCTGACGAAGCCACTCCTCGGCCGCGTCCGGCCGGGCCGCGATCGCCGAGTACTCGGCAGCCGCGGCCAGGCACTGGTTGGTCATCACCTCGATCTGCATCTCCATCTGGCCGAGCTTGGCGGCGAAGACCGGGTTGGCCGACAGCGGCGCGCCCTTGACGCTCTTGGTCTTGGCGTAGTCCATGCACTCGTCGCGCAGCCGCCGGGCGATGCCCAGGCCGGTGGTGGCGATCAGGATCCGGCTGGCGTTCAGGCCGATCTCCAGCAGCCGCAGACCGTTGCCGCGCAGCGCGTACGCCGCCGGCACCCGGCAGTCGGACAGCGAGACCTGGTAGGTGGCCGAGGCCCGCAGGCCGATCACGTCCCAGCGCTTGTCGATGGTGACGCCGGCGGTGTCCCGGGGCACCAGCACCGCCAGGAAGTCCGCCGAGCCCTCCACCTTGGCGATCACCACCAGGAACCGGCCGAAGTCGGTGTTGGTGGAGAACGCCTTCTGCCCGTTCAGCACCAGCGTGTCACCGTCCCGGCGGACCGTGGTGGTGATCCGGGCCAGCTCGCTGCCGGCCGCGTGCTCGCTGCCCAGGGTGGCGCAGAAGCCACCCTGAGCAACCAGCTCGGTCAGGTACTTCTGCTTCAGCTCGTCGCTGCCGTACCAGGCCACCATGCTGGTGGTGAGCACCGAGATGAACGCGGTGAACGCCACCCCGGCGTCGCCGTAAGCCAACTCGGAGACGATCGGCACGCTCTGTTCCAGCGAGAGACCGAGGCCGCCGTACTGCTCGGGCAGCCACCAGTTGGCCAGGCCGGTGTCGGCGAACCGCTTGTACAGCGGCAGCGGCATGTCGGCCAGCGTGTCCAGCTCGGCATGGTTGCCGATCAGCTCGCTGCGGACGAACTCCCGGACCGTGCGCAGGTGATCAGGCTGACGCATCGTCACCCTCCCCCAGCTCGGCCTCGCCCTCGAACCCGGCCTCGCCCTCGAACCCGGCCTCGAACTCGAACCCGGCCGAGGCCGAAGCCGAAGTGGAGTCGGAAGCCGAAGCCTCGTCGGACTCGGACCCGGACTCCAGACCGCCGGAGCTGAGCAGCTCGGCCAGCTGCCGGACGGTCGGGCACTCGAGCAACCCGGTGACCGGGACCGAGGCGCCGAACGCCTTGCGGATCCGGGCGGTGAGGTCGATCGCGATCAGCGAGTGACCACCCAGCTCGAAGAAGTTGTCCAGCGCACCGATCGGCTCGATGCCCAGCACCCGCGACCAGATCTCGGCCAGCGTGGTCTCCGCGCCCTCGGCCGGCGGCACGAACGGGGTGCCCAGGTCCGGCCGGGGATGCCGCTGCCGGGTGTCGGTGTCGTCGTCCTCGCCGGTGTCGTGCAGGTCGCCGGTCACCCACTGCTCCAGCCGGGTGGTCAGCGAGCCGGTGGAGATCACCAGCTGGCCCACCTCGGCGCCGGCACCCAGCGTCCGCTCGAAGACGTCGATCGCCTCGGTCGGCGACATGGCGTAGTCGGTCACCCCGGGGCCGTGCCCGGACAGCCGGTCCGGGTCGATGTTCCAGGTGTCCCAGTCCACCGTGATCCACCGGCCGGCCTCGGACCGGCGGGCCTGCCGGGCGTAGCCGTCCAGCACCGCGTTGGCCGCCGCGTAGGCCGACAACGCCATCCCGCCGAGCACCGCGGCCAGCGAGGACATGGTGATCCGCCGGTCGATCGCCTGGTCGCCGAGCACCCGCTGCAGCACCTGGAAACCGCGTACCTTCGCGTCGAAGTGCGCCTCGCAGGAGGCCCGGTCGAGCAGGTGGGCGAAGTTGAAGAACTTGCCGTCCTGCACCCCGGCGCCGTGCACCACCACGTCGATCCGGCCGAACCGGGCCACCGCGGCGTCCACCACCGCCTGCATCTGCTCCTCGTCGCAGACGTCGGCCGACAGCGCCAGCACCTCGGCGCCGCGTTCCTCCAGGTCCAGGATGTTGCGGATGTGCCGGACGATCCGCTCGCTGTCCGCGGGCGGCTCGGCCAGCCACTGCGCCCAGTCGGCCCGCTCGGGCAGCTGCGTCCGGGCGGTGAGCACCAGCTTGCAGCCGTAGTTGCCGGCCAGGTGCCGGGCCAGCAGCAGGCCGATGTCACCCAGGCCGCCGGTGATCAGCACGGTGTCACCCTGCTGGACCGGACGGGTCTCGTCGGTCGGCTCCTCGGTCGGGTACGGCTGGTAGCGGCGCAGCCACAGCTCACCGGCGCGGACCGCGACCGGGCCCTCGTGCGGCGTGACGGTGGCGATCAGCACCTGGCCGGCCAGCTGGTCCAGCGCGCCGGTGCTCGGCACCGGGTCCACGTCGATCGTCCGGCAGCGCAGCCGGGCGTTCTCCTGGGCCAGGCTGACCCCGAGCGAGGACAGCCCGGCGTGCTCGGGATGCTGCAGGTCCGAGCCGACCACGCCCACCGCACCGGCGGTGAGCAGCACCAGTTCGGCCCGCGGCGCGGCGCCGGTGTCGTCGACCAGTTGGCTGGCCAGCGCCTGCACCGAGTAGAAGCCACGGTCCTGCTCGGCGGTGAAGTGCGCGATCTCGTCGCCGCCCTCGGCCGACGGGCTGGCCAGGCTGAAGCCGTGCAGGATCGCCCGCGGGCTCACCGGCAGCGACTGCAGCAGCGCCGCGTAGTCCTCGGCCTCGGTCAGCCGGACGGTGAAGTCACCGGCGTCGTCGCAGTCGAATGCCTCGCCCGGGCGAACCGTGATCACCTCGGCGCCGGCCCGCAGCAGCCGGTCGACCACCGCCTCGCCGCGCTCCTCGGCGACGAAGGCCAGCCACGGCCCGGCCAGCCGGACCTGCTCGTCCAGGTTGCGCACCGCCCGCGGCGCCAGCTGCCAGCCCGGCAGGTAGGTCCACTGCGAACGGTCATAGGTACGCGCGTTGCTGGGCGCGACCGACCACCAGACGTCCGGCACGTTGACCTTGGACTTGGCCTCGACCCAGTACCGGCTGCGCTGGAAGGCGTAGGTGGGCAGTTCCACCCGGTGGCCCTCGCCGTGATGCAGCGCCGGCCAGTCGATGCTGCAGCCGGCCTGCCAGAGCCGGGCCAGGGTGGCCAGCAGCCAGCCGGCCGCGGTCTCACCCCCGGCCGGTTCGACCAGCACCGCCTCGGCATCGGACGAGTCGGCGGTGTCCAGCCGGATCCCCCAGCCGGTGAGCGCCTCGCCGAGCGCGGTCAGCACCGCGTCGGCTCCGGAGGCCGCGCTCCGCTCGGTCAGCCGGGCCAGCTCGGCGGCCAGTTCGTCCCACCAGCCGGCGGACACGTCGGCACCGGCGGTCAGCGTGACCTTCGGGTTGCGCTTGGTGGTCTTGCCGTCGATCCAGCGGCTGGCGTCGGCCAGCGCGTCCAGCGCATCGGCGGCGTCGGTGACGACCACCGCGCGCCGCTGCGCGAACGCGCCGCGGGAGACCTGCAGGGTGTAAGCGACGTCGGCCAGGTCCAGCTCCGGGTGCTCGGCCAGATGGCCGCGCAGCCGGTCGGTGACCGCGGCCAGCGCCTCGTCCGACAGCGCCGAGAAGGTCAGCAGGTGCGGGCCCGGCCGGTGCGCCCGCTCCGGCCGCGCCGGCGGCTGCTCCAGCACCACGTGCGCGTTGGTGCCACCCAGCCCGAACGAGCTCACGCCCGCCCGGCGCGGCTGCTCACCGGCCGGCCACGGCTGGTTCTCCGGCAGCACGGTGAACCGGTCCAGGGCACCGGCCAGCGCCGGGTTCGGCGAGACGTAGTTCGGGGTGCCGGGCAGGATCGCGTTCTTGACCTGCAGCGTCGCCCGCATCAGCCCGGTCACGCCGGAGGCGCGGTCCAGGTGGCCGATGCGCGGCTTCAGGGTGCTCAGCACGCACGGGGTCTCCCGGTCGGCGGTGAACACCCGGTTCAGCGCGGCAAGCTCGATCGAGTCGCCGAGCGTGGTGCCGGTGGCGTGGCATTCGACGTAGCCGATGTCGTTCGGCTTGACGCCGGCCACGCCGAGCGCCAGCTCGATCACCTCGGCCTCGCCGTCCACGCCGGGCGCGGTGTAACCGGCCCGGACCCGGCCGTCGTTGTTGACCGCCGAGCCGAGGATCACCGCGTGGATGATGTCGCCGTCGGCGATCGCCTCGGACATCCGCTTCAGGGTGACCGCGCCGACGCCGCTGCCCATCACGGTGCCGTTGGCCTCGGCGTCGAAGCTGCGCACCACGCCGTCCGGCGAGGTGATGCCGCCCTGCTCGTACAGGTAGCCGGTCGGCTGCGGCAGCGGGATGTAGGCGCCACCGGCGACCGCGATGTCGCACTCGTAGGTGAGCAGGCTCTGGCAGGCCAGGTGCACCGCGACCATGGAGGTGGAGCAGAACGTCTGCACGCCGATCGCCGGGCCGCGCAGGCCGAGCTTGTAGGAGACCAGCGAGGCCAGCGAGTCACGCTCGTTGCCGACCGCGATCAGCAGCGCGCCGCCGAAGATCTGGATGGCCCTGGTGTGTCGGCGCAGCCACCCCAGGCCCGCCACCGCCCCCGCCGAGCCGAACGCCAGCAACACGAACGGGATCCCCAAGCCCAGGCAGTAGGCGATCACCAGCGCGACCCCGCGCGCGACGTTCGCACCGTCGGTGGCCGAGGCGACGGTGATCACCCCGGTCAGCGTCGGCCCGAGGCACGGCGTCCAGCCGAGCGCGAACACCGCGCCCAGCACCGGCGCCCCGGCCACCGTCGTGAACCGGCGCGGGCTGAACCTGGCCTCGCGCTGCAGAACCGG
>DASUAC010000278.1:0-3190 GCA_035763985.1 Jatrophihabitans sp.
ATGCCGGCGGCGGTGCTGGCGGCGATGGTGTACCAGCCGAGCGGCGAGCAGGTCGAGGCGTGTACGTGCACCAGGTCGTAGCCGCCGGCCAGCACCGCGTCCCGGCCGGTGAAGGTGGCCAGGTAGCGGATCGAGCCGGGCCGGCCGCCCGCCCGGGACGGTCCGATCACCGGGATCGGCGAACGGTGCCCGGCAGGTGCGACCGAGGTGATGATCTCGACGTCGTGCCCGATCGCCGCCTGGGCGCGGGTCAGTCCCTCCACCTGGCGCTCGATGCCGCCCATCCGGGGAAGGTAGCCGTCGGTGACGTGCGCGATCCTCATCCGCGAACGGCCGGGGCGACGCGGGATACCTGTGCTGGCACGGTCGAAGATGGTACGCGCTGGCGACCGGCGACGCCGCCGCTCGGCACGGCGTGCCGTGGCCGCGATCGCGGCGCGTCCTGCTCCGGCGTTGCCGGGACGACGCCAGGGCAGGACGCACGGCTGCGGCGGCGAGCGAGTCGACGTCTGCCGGCAACGCTGAGACACCGGTCGGCAACGCTGAGACACCGGTCGGCAACACCCGCGCCGTCGGGTCGCCGGGGTTACCCTTCCCTCGTACGGAACCGGTCGAGAAGCGGCCGCGCCGGCGGGGAAATGGAGCAGTTTGGTGGCCGTGCCGTGGCTGGTCGTCGGCCTGAGCCTGGGCTCGGCGCTGTCGTTCGCGGGCTCCACCAACCTCAAGCACTCCTCGGCCGGCGAGATGCCGGAAGTGCCGCGGATGCGAGCCGGCGCGCTGGCCCGGTTCGTCTCCGCCACCCTGCGCCACCGGTTGTGGCTGGCCGGCACGGTGACCGACGTGATCGGGCTCAGCCTGCAGATATTGGCCTTGCACTTCGGTGACCTGGCGATGGTGCAGCCGCTGTTGATCTCCGGGCTGCTGTTCGCGCTGCTGCTGCGCCGCCGGCAGGGCCGGCCGCTGACCGGCCACGAGGTGCGGTGGGCGCTGGTGCTCACCGGCTGCCTGGTCGCGTTCCTGTTCCTGGTCGGCGCCCAGCCGAGCGGGCCGGACGCCGACGGCGCGGACCGGCTGCCGGCCGCGGTGGCCGCCGGGGTCGGTGCGTTGCTGGCGCTGGCGTGCGTCGGGCTGGCGCACCGGCGCAAGCCGGCCGCGGACGCCGCGGCGCTGATGGGGGTCGCGGTCGGGGTGGTGTACGCGGCCACCGCGGCCCTGCTCAAGGCGATCACCGACCGGGCCGTGCTGGGGCCGTGGGCCCTGCTCACCAGCTGGCAGCTGTACACCGTGATCGCGGTCGGCGCGATCGGCCTGCTGCTGAACCAGCTCGCCTTCCAGGCCGGGCCGCTGACCGCCAGTCTGCCGGCCATCGCCACCGTGGACCCGCTGCTGTCCATCGTGGTCGGTGTGCTGGTGTACGACGAGCACATCCACCGCGGCCCGTGGTCCGGCGCCGGCCTGGTGGTGCTGATGCTGCTGCTGGGCACGGCGGTGATCGAACTCGGCAAGGTGGACGTGACCGGCCGGGAACCGAGCGCGGTGCCGAAGGCGGAACCGCAATCCCGGCTGCAGGAGCAGCAACCGGACGGGTCCGGCCGGACGACCGTCCCGCTCTGGCGCAGTTGACGGCGCCGCCGCCGGAGTGGCTGGCCGGGCCGCCGAGCGGATGAGGCAAGATCGAAACGTCGTGAGCCTGCAGACGGACGAGCTGCGCACCGAGCAGCGCCGGCTGGACCGGTTGTACGTCCGGCTCGACCAGCTGCGGGCCGAGGCGGATGCCGGTCTGGCCGCGCTGCGCCGGTCGGGGACGGCGGGCACGCCGGGCGCCCGGATCGAGCGGGACGCGCTGATCGCCCAGGCACAGAGCACGGTGAACCGGCTGGCCGCGGTCGAGGAGCGGCTGTGCATCGGCCGGCTGGATCTGGCCGACGGCACGCAGCGCTACATCGGCCGGATCGGCCTGACCGATCCGGCCGGCAACCGGCTGCTGGTGGACTGGCGGGCGCCGGCCGCCACGCCGTTCTACCGGGCCACCCGGGCCGACCCGGACGGGGTGCTGAGCCGGCGGCACCTGATCACCCGGGGCCGTACGGTGACCGGCCTGCAGGACGAGGTGCTGGATCTGGCCGGCTTCGCCGACAGCGGCCGGACGACCGAGACGGTGTCCGGGGACGACGCGTTGATGCTGGCGCTGAACGCCGAGCGCACCGGCCGGATGCACGACATCGTGGCCACCATCCAGGCCGAGCAGGACCGGATCATCCGCGCCCCGGCGGCCGGCGCGCTGGTGGTGCAGGGCGGCCCGGGCACCGGCAAGACGGTGGTCGCGCTGCACCGTGCGGCGTACCTGCTCTACACCGACCGTCGTCGGTACGAGACGGGCGGCGTGCTGGTCGTCGGCCCGTCCGGTGTGTTCATGCGCTACATCGAGCGGGTCCTTCCCTCACTCGGCGAGACGGCCGTCGCGCTCCGATCGCTCGGCGAGGTCGTCGGAGGCCTCCGCGCGACCCGCCATGACAAGCCGTCGGTCGCGGCGGTGAAGGGTTCGGCGCGGATGGCCGAGCTGATGCGGCGTACGGCGCGCCAGCAGTCGCCGGGGTCGCCCAAGGAGTTCCGGATCTTCTGGCATGACGACGTCATCCACCTCGACCGCGGCATCCTGGGCAAGCTGCGCCGTCAGCTGATGGGCCAGGGTCCGCGGAACCGCCAGCTGCCGCGCGTCGCCTCGGCGCTGCTCGACGTGATGTGGCGACAGGTTCGCGGTGCGCGCGGCCGAGAGCGGGGCCGCGAGGCGTTCGATGACGACATGCTCTCGACGCAGGCGTTCGTGGACTTCGCCCTGTCGTGGTGGCCGCCGCTCGAGGCGACCGAGGTCCTCGGGTGGCTGCGCGACCCGGAGTTCCTGGCGCGCGTGGGCGAGGGTGTGGTGACGGCCGACGAGCAGCGGCTGCTGGTCGAGGCGTGGGAGACCGGATCCCTCTGCGTCGAGGACATCCCGCTGGTCGACGAGCTCCGGTACGCGCTCGGCGACCTGCCCGACCGTCGTGAGGAGGACCACGAGCTCGACGACTTCATCGGTGGTGACCTCCAGGAGCTCACGACCGCGGCGGAGCGGGAGTTCGGGGCGGGCACCGGTCCGTGGGCGCCGCCGACGCACCGCATCGAGGACGACGGGTACTCCCACGTGCTGGTC
>DASUAC010000279.1:0-3901 GCA_035763985.1 Jatrophihabitans sp.
GGACGGCCTCGGCCGGCTCAGCCAAGTAGCCGGTCGAGGCTGATTCAGTCGGTAGGTGCCGACGCGGGTTCAGTCGGTAGGTGCCGACGCGGGTTCAGCCGTTTGAGCCGGCCGCGGGTTCAGGCGGTAAGGCCGGCGCAGACCGGTTCGGTCAGCCGGCCGAGGCCGGCTCGGCCAGTTCGCGCACCGCGGGATCCGGCCGTACCGCGGCCGGCGCGAGCCGGATCTTGGCGTCCACCGCGATCAGGTTTTCGCCTTGTCCGAGCACCGGATTGAGGTCGATCTCGGCGACCTCGGGCAGCTCCTCGACCAGCGCGGCGACCCTGCTGACCAGCTCGGCCAGGGCCTGCCGGGAGACCGGCGGCCGGCCGCGGTAACCGTCCAGCACCCGGGCCAGCCGCAGCTCCGCGACGGCGGCCGCTGCCCGCTCGGCACCGACCGGCGCGAGCAGGAACCGCCGGTCCGCCACCAGGTCGGCGAACACGCCGCCGGCACCCACCATGACGACCGGCCCGAACACCGGATCCTGCATGCCGCCCACGATGATCTCGGCGTCGCCGGCAACCATCGGCTGCAGCAGCACGCCGGCCGGGGCCGCGCCGGCCAGCTGCCGGTACGCGGACCGGAGCTGCTCGGCATCGCCGATGCCGAGCCGCACGCCGCCGATGTCGCTCTTGTGCACCACGCCGACCACCTTGGCGGCCAGCGGATAACCGAGCAGCTCGCCGGCGGCTTCGGCCTCGGTGAGGCTGCGCACCAGCCGGTGCCGGCACACCCGCACGCCGTACCGGTCGAGCAGGTCGGCCGCCCGGCCGGCGTCCAGCCAGCCGCCGGAGCGTCCGTCGGCCGATCCCTCGGCCAGCCAGCCGGAAACCAGCCGGCGCACCGCGGCGCGCCGCTCGGTGCCCGGCGGGTCGGCATCCGCCCGTCCGCTGTCGGCCGGCCGGGTTGCCGGCACCGGCTCCTGCCGGATCCGGCCGTACCGGCATGCGACGCCCAGCGCCTGAGCGGCCGGTTCGGGGAAGCCGAACACCGGCAGCGCCCGGTCCTCGGAGACCGGCAGCGACCGGTTCCGTTCACCGGTCTGCACCATCACGATCGGCTTGTCCGAACCGGTGGCCGCGCGGACGAAGGCCAGCTCCAGTTCGTCGTTGTCGGCCACCAGGGTCTGCGTCACGATGCCGAGCACCGCGTCGACCTCCGGAGCGTGCAACAGCGTGGCAAGCACTCCCTCCAGCGCGATCGGTTGCATGCCGGCGCCGAGGTCGATCGGGTTCTCGGTGGCTGCCGCGCCCGGCGCCAGCCGGGCGATGGCGGCGCGCACCGGTTCGGTCAGCTCGGCCACCGTCAGGCCGGCGGCCACCGCGGCGTCGGCAGCCAGGATGCCGGGGCCACCGGAGTTCCCGACCACGACCACCCGGCTGCCGGCCGGCACCGGCAGGTCGCCGAGCACCCGGGCGGCATCGAGCATCTGCTCCATGGTGTCCACCCGGAGCACGCCGGCCTGCTCGAACAGCGCGTCGGAGATCACGTCGGAGGCGGCGGCCGCCGCGGTGTGCGACTGGCCGGCCCGCTGACCGGCCTGGCTGCGGCCGGCCTTGATCGCCAGCACCGGCTTGGCCGCCGACACCCGGCGGGCGATCCGGGCGAACTTCCGCGGGTTGCCGAAGGATTCCAGGTACAACCCGATGACCTTGGTGCGGGCGTCGCCGGCCCAGGCGATCAGCAGGTCGTTGCCGCTGACATCGGCCTTGTTGCCGATCGAGACGAACTGCGAGATGCCCAGCCCGCAACCGGCCGCCGACCGCAGGATCGCGATGCCCAGCGCACCGGACTGCGAAGCCAGCGCCAGGCCACCGGCCGACACCTCGAGCGGGGCGAAGGTGGCGTTGAGCCGCACCGACGGATCGGTGTTGATCAGGCCCAGGCAGTTCGGCCCGACCAGCCGCATGCCGTGCTCCCGCACCACCGCGACCAGCCGGTCCTGCTCCCGCCGGCCGGCCGGCCCGAGTTCACCGAAACCTGAGCTGACCACCAGCACCGCGCGTACGCCACGGCGGCCACATGCGGCGACCGCGTCCACCACCTGCGCCGCGGGCACCGCGATCACCGCCAGATCCACCGCGATCGGCAGTTCGGTCGCCGACCGGACCGCCGGCACCCCGAGCACGTGCCGGTGGTTCGGGTTGACCACGAACAGCTCACCGCGGAAACCGCCCTGCAGCAGGTTGCGCAACACCTCCCGGCCCACCGAGCGATCCCGGCTGCCGGCGCCGACCACCGCCACCGAGGCCGGCATCAGCAGCGAGCGCAAGCTGGCGCTGTCGGCGACCGACTCGCGGGCGTCCAGCGCGGCGAGCATCTCCTCGGTGGGCCGCAGGTCCAGGCTGAACATGCAGACGCCCTCGGCGACCGTGGTCCGGGTCCGGTAGCCCAGCGCGCGCAGCGCCCTGGTCATCGTCACGTTCTCGACCAGCACCTCGGCGCTGAACCGGGTGATGCCCCGCCGCCGGGCCAGCGCAGCGAGTTGCTCCAGCAGCAATGTGCCGACGCCCTCGTGCTGAAAGTCGTCGGCCACCATCAGCGCGATGTCGGCGTCCTCGGCCGAGACCTGCTCGAAGCCGGCCACCGCGATCGGCCGCTCGTCGAGTTCCATCAGCAGCGCCGCGTGGTCGGGCGCCGGTGGCCTGGTCAGTGCCTCGACGTAGGAGTCGGCGGTGTGCCGGCTGGCGGTGAAGAAGCGCAGGTAGATCGAGCGGTCCGAGGTGTCGGCGTTGAGCCGGAGCAGTGCCGTCCGATCCGCCGGCTGCACCGTACGGATCCGGACCGCCCGCCCGTCGATCAGCAGCGCATGCCGGTCCAGCAGTTCAGGTGCGGTCATCGGCGTCTCAGCCCGCCTGCGCGGCCGGTACCAGCGCCACCGGGCAACTGACCCGGCGCGCCGCAGCCAGGTGTACCGAGCCGAGCGTGGCGCGTACCGGATGGCTGCCCGGCCGGCCCAACACCAGCAGGCCACACCCGTCGGCGCGCTCGACCAGGCCGTCCACCGGGTGCCGTTCGAGCACGCTGGCCAGCACCTCGACGTCGGGATATTTCTGCCGCCACGGCAGCAGTTCCTCGCACAGCCGTTGTTCGATCTCCGCCTGCTCGGCCGCCAGCACCGGCTCCAGCATGCTCTCGGAGTCCATCAGGGTGGGCTGCCAGCAGGTGACCGCCTCCAGCGTGGCCTGCCGGCGGTGCGCGGCATCGAGGGCGAAGGTGAGCGAGGCATGGCTGTCGCATTGCAGGTCCAGCCCGATCACCACCCGCGCCGTACGGTCGGGCAGCGGGCCTGCGCGCACGATGACGACCGGGCTCGCCGAGCGCTCGGCAACCGCCTGCCCGGTGGAGCCGAACCGGCGGCCGCGCTCGGCGGCCGCGCCGAGCACCAGCAGTTCGGCCTCCCGCGATGCCTCGGCCAGGACGTCGGTCGCCGACCCTTCGGCACAGCCACCGGCGATCTCGATGCCCGCACCGAACGAGCGGCATTCGGCTATCGCATCAGCAAGAACCCGTTCGGCCGCGGCCTTCTCCTCGGCGAGCAGGCTGTCCGGCACCGACCGCAGCCGGCCGGTCCAGACCGGTCCCGGCTGCCACTCGTAGGCATGCACGACCCACAACGGCAAGCCGCGGCCGGCCGCCTCGGCAGCCGCCCAGCACAGCGCCGGCCGATCCCGGGCGACGTCGGCTACCGCTACGGTCACCTGCCGCCCCCGCCCGAAACTGCTCGTCATGGTGTCGCCTCCTGTCAGGACGTAACGGCCAGCCGGTCCTGACCGGCCGGTTTGCCGGTGGCCCGCCACTCCGCGCGGCCGACCACCAGCGCCGGGCAATGCACCCGGTGCATCAGCCGGGCGGTGGT
>DASUAC010000280.1:0-2897 GCA_035763985.1 Jatrophihabitans sp.
ACGCAGCGGCGCCCACCGACTCAGCGGCCCGAGCGACAGCACCGCAACCAGTGCGATCAGGCCGTCCAGGGCACCGGCCGGCGCCGCGACCCAACCACCGATCAGCGCCGCCGGCGGATATTGCGCCCAGTCGCCGATCACGACGGTGAGCGCCAGCAGGTACAGCTGCCCGATCAGCGCGCCGGCCAACGCACCCAGCAGCAGCGTCCGCTGCAGCAGCATTCCCAGGGCCGGTGACGTGCGGCGCAGCTAACCCACATCCTCCGATGAGAACCCCAAGTGCCCGACACCGTCAGGCTAAACCCGTGGCTCAGCCGACGGGCCGGAGGACCAGGGTGATCGCCAGCACAGCCAGCAGACCGGCCGAGCAGTAGCCGAGCAGCGCTCGCCGGCGACTCAGCAACCGGCCCAACAGCACGCCGGCGGCCGCCAGGCACAGCTGCCAACTCACCGAGGCGGCGAAGGTGCCGAGCACGAACAACGACAACCTCGCCCTCACCTGCCGACGGCACCACCGGGCCGAGATCGGCACGGCGCCAGCTACCGGTGGGGCGAGCACAACTTCGTCCGGCTCGGCCCGCTACAGGTCGCGCACGTGTTCGCGGTACCTCCGCACTAGCTTTCCCGTACCGCGCGGGTCATGGCCGTCGGCGCGTTCCGCGGAAGACCCGGTAGTCGGCCCCCGCATAGCGGCCGCCCTCGCGGTCGACCGCCGCCCACGCCCGGCCGCTGTCGGTGTCGCGTCGCGGGCGCACCCGGATGCGGTCCGGCTGGGTGCACTGGTTGACCGCTCGGAGCAGCTGCCGCCGGTCTTCCGAACACAGGCTGCTGTCGGCCAGATCGATGACCACCAGGCTCGTCGCCATCGGGCGGGGGTGTTCCCGCTCCCCAAC
The DNA here is from genome assembly GCA_035763985.1 of Jatrophihabitans sp. Lineage (GTDB taxonomy): Bacteria > Actinomycetota > Actinomycetes > Mycobacteriales > Jatrophihabitantaceae > Jatrophihabitans_A. Next base: position 894 of record DASUAC010000280.1, read on the forward strand.
CATCGGATGAGTGATCTCGCGGCGGATGAAACAGACCGGTGCCTGCAGAATGTCCTCGGTCGCGGCCGGGCAGCCGGAGCAGTTATGTCCCAGCCACTGCAGTGCGCGGACGAGGGTGTACGAGGCGTTCGTAGCGGAGGATTTGGCTCGCGATGAGGTCATCAGGCCCCCCGAGCATCCGGTTTTCCCCGGCGATTCCGGCCTCGAGCTGACGCTCACAGGTCAGCGGCGTGGCGGCTGGCCTGGCCCGGACTGGCTGACTTACAACGCCTCGACGCTAACACAGAGCTTGGTCGGGTTGGCAGCCGTCGCCCGGAAGGTTTGGTAGATCCGGCCGCGCGCAGCGGACGATACGGCATAAGCCGCGCCTTTCCGATCTCGGTCGGCAGCATGGCCTGCTCGCACCGTTGCCCAGCTCGGGATCAGGCCGACGGCGGCGCTTCTCAAGGGTTATCGTGATAGTTGAGCTACCCCACACCGATCAGCTGAAAGGTCGGGTCCCTGCGGTCATGGCCGATTCTGTCGACAGCGAGCCAGGTGCCCGGTCCCGGCCGCCGGCAGCCGATGTGGTGCCCGATGAGGCTCAGGCCCGTGAAGACGACCTCAAAGCCGGGATCGGTGTGCTGTCGGCCCTGGTGACCGGCGCGTTGTCGCTGGAGCAATTGCTGGAGCGGGTCGCCCAGTCGGCGTTGCGCGCCATCCCGCATGCCGATGGCGTCGGGGTGAGCCTGTTGCACCCCGACGACGACTCCCACCGCATCCTGGCGCTCGGAGCCAGCGATCCGTTCGTCGTCGCGATCGACGCCATCCAGTACGAGCTGCTCGATGAGGGACCCTGCATCACTGCGGTGCAGGAGGCGGTGCCGGTCCGGTCCGGTTCACTCAGCGGCGAGCGACGGTGGCCCCGCTTCGGTCCTCGGGTCGGCCGGCTGGGCGTGCATTCGGTGTTGTCGCTGCCGCTGCTGCTACCGGACCGCCGGACCGTGGGCGCGCTCAATGCCTATGCGCACGCCAAGAACGCCTTCGACGCCGACGCCACCCGCATCGGGGAGCTGTTCGCGGCACCCGCGGGCATCGCGGTGCACAACGCGCAAGTGCTGGCCCTGGCCCAGCAGCGCGTCACCCAACTGCAAGAGGCATTAGGCAGCCGCACCGTCATCGACCAGGCCATCGGCATCCTGCGCAGCCGCTCCGGCGACACCGCGGACGAGGCGTTCGCCCGGCTGCGGGCGATCAGCCAAGGCGAGAACGTCAAACTCGCCCTGCTGGCCGAGCGCATCGTCGAGGAGGCCGTCCGCCGCGCCCGGGCCCGCCACCTCGACCGCTGAACCGAGCTGCCGATTGCCCGGTGAACAGACCCTGCCGATTGCCCGCGGAACCGATCTGCCGATTGCCCGCTGAATCGAAGCGGCAGCCTGGCAGCCAGGACCGGCAGGCTGAACTCCCCCGGCTCAGACCGGTGCGGTCACTGCACCCGGGGGGTCGAGGTGGGGGCACCGAGTTCGGCCAGCAGCTGCTGGCGAGCCGTCAGGTCGCCGGCGACCACCGTGCGGGCCACATCGGTCAACCGGCGACCGTGCTGGTAGGCGTAGTGGCGCAGCCGGTGCGCCGCCTGGGCCATCGACAGTTGATGCACCTCCGCCAGGATCCCCTTGGCCATCTCCAGCAGGCCGCGGCTGGCCACCGTGCCCTGCAGGATGGGCAGCAGGCTGGCCCGGTCCGTGGCGCGGTCGTGCTGGACCACAGCGATCGAGGCGACGTGCGCCAACGCCTGGCCCAGCGTGAGATCGTCAGCCGCGAGTTCGCCGGTGGTGGTCCCGAACAGTCCCAATGCGCCGAGCACCTCGTCCCGCAACCGCATCGGAATGGCATGCACCGAAGCGAAGCCCTGTGCGGCGGCCTCGGCGGTGAACCGGGGCCAGCGGTGGGCTTCGGCGTGCAGGTCCGGCACGCTGACCGGGCGGCCTGTTCGGAAGCAGTCCAGACACGGGCCCTGCTCGCGTT
>DASUAC010000281.1:0-5271 GCA_035763985.1 Jatrophihabitans sp.
GTGCCGTGCGCATTGATGTAGCCGACCTGGTCGGGGGAAACCCCGGCCCGGGCCAGCGCCTGGCGCATGCACTCGGCCGCGCCGCTGCCGTCCGGCCGCGGGGTGGTCGGGTGGTGGGCGTCGGTGCTGACGCCCCAGCCGAGCAGGTCGGCGTAGGCGCCCCGGCCGCGCGCGACGGCGTGCTCGGTACGTTCCAGCACCAGCAGCGCCGACCCCTCGGCCAGTACGAAACCGTTGCGCCGGCGGTCGAACGGCCGGCTGGCCTCGGCGGCCACGTCCCAGTCCCGGGCCAGTGCCCGGGCGTTGCCGAACGTCTCGGCGAACGTGGGGAAAAGTGGTGCCTCGCTGGCCCCGCAGAGCACCACGTCGGCATCGCCGGCCTGGATCAGCCGGACGCCCTCGGCGATGGCCTGGGCGCCGGACGCGCAGGCGGTGCCGACCGAGGAGCTGTAGCCGCGGATGCCGTACTCGATGGCGATCCGGGCCGACGGCATGTTCGGCAGGATGCCGGTGAGCAGGTACGGGCTGATCGCCACCCGGCCGCGCTGGGCCCGGTCGAGCACCTGGGCCTCCAGGGTGGCCATGCCGCCGACGCCGCCGACGATCACCCCGATCCGCTCGGCCGCCACGTCATCGCCGACCACCAGGCCGGCGTCGGCGAGCGCGGCCCGGGCGGCCAGCAGCGCCAGCACGATGACCCGGTCCTGGGTCTTCAGCGCCGGCCCGCTGCCGATGCCGGTGGCGTCGACGTCGCCGACGAATCCGGCCACCTCGATACTGCCGGCCACCGGGTGGTCGGCCGGCGGCGTGGCCAGCCCGGACCGGCCGGTGCACACCGCGTCGAACACCTCGCCGAGGCTGCGGCCGACCGGGGTGAACATGCCCACCCCGGTGATCGAAACGGTCATGCGGACACCTGCTCTCCGAACACCTGGTCGCGCAGTGCCACCTTGCGCACCTTGCCGGTGGCGCCCTTGGGCAGCGCGCCGGCCTCGGTCACCGCCACCCGCCGGACGGTCGCCGCGAGCTGCTCGCCGAGCGCGTTGCCGACCCGCTCGGTGAGGTCGGCCGGCTGGGCGGCCTCCTCGGCCAGCTCCAGGAACACCTCGGTGCTCACCTGCTCGCCCTCGCGGCTGATCACCACGGTGCAGTCCCGGACGTCCGGGCAGCGGCTGAGGATCCGCTCCTCCGACAGCGCGGTGTAGTAGCGGGTGCCGTCCGGGCCGGTCACCGCGTCCACCGCCCGGTCCAGGTGGAAGAACCGGCCGTCCGGATCCCGGCGGACCAGGTCACCGGTGATGTAGTAGCCGCCCAGCCGGCTGCGGAAGGTGTTCACCGAGTCGTTCCAGTAGCCGGGTGACAGCGACGGTGACCTGATGCCGAGGTGGCCCACCACGCCGTCCGGCAGCGGGGTGCCGTCGGAGTCGAGCACCGCCGCCTGGACGAACCGGTACGGCCGGCCGATGCACCGGTCGTAGCTGTCGGTGTCCGGCCGGTGGGTGAGGTGGAACATCGAGTGGCCCATCTCGCTGGAACCGAGGCCGTCGATGAAGTGCGAGCCGGCCGTCCGGGTCACCCCGTCGCGGGTCACCACGTCGTGCGAGCCGACCGCGACCAGATGCCGGACGTGCGGCTCGTGGGTGCTGTCACCGGTGTTGAACCAGAGCCGGACGCAGTCCAGGTCGTAGCCGGACAGCTCGATCCGGGCCAGCTCGGCCCAGGTGGCGGAGAAGCCGAACACGCCTTCCGGCCGCCAGCGTTCGATCGCGGACAGCACCGCCTCGCCGGACTGGGTGGACAGCGCGTAGAACTCCGCCCGGTTGCCCAGCGCCTGGTTCGTCATGATCACGGTGGCGGTGTGCGCGGCCGGCAGCGCGTTCAGGATCCGCCGGGTGCCCTGGGCCTGCGGCATGGCCAGCAGGTGCCGGGTGGCGGCGAAGATGGTCGAGTGGCTGTGCAGCACCGCCTTCGGGATGCCGGTGGTGCCCGAGGTGTGGGTGATCACCACCGGGTCGTCGCGATGATGCCGGTACTGCGCCGGAGCCTCGGCCGGCTCGGCCGAGCCGAGCGGGCCGAGCAGTTCGGCGCCACCGAGATCCAGGCCGGCCAGCCGGTCGAACCGGACGTCGTCGGTCAGCGTCGCCACCGCGCGCAGCCGCCCGACGTAGCCGGCGACGATCTCCGGGGCCAGATTGCCGTTGATCAGCGCGGGTATCGCGCCGAGCCGGGTGAGCGCCAGGAAGCCCAGGATGTGGTCGGCGGCGGTGCCGGACCAGATCGCCACCGGGTCCCGCGGGCCGATGCCGCGCTGATGCAGCCAGGCGGCCCGGGCGGCCACCCGCTCGTCCAGCTCGCCGAGGGTCAGCGGGTGCTCGGCGGGGTAGCCCTCCACCGCGGTGTCGAAGGTCAGGCCGGGCCCGGCCGGGTCCGCGCCGAGCGCCAGCAGGGTGCTCAGCACGTTGCCCGCGCCGATCTCGGGATGAGCGGCCAGCGCGGCCCTGGTCACCGTACTCATGCGGTTCGTCCCTCCGGGTACTGAACACGGTCGCCGGCCGGTGCCGGTTCAGCCGGCCGGCCGAGCAGCAGCGCGTGCGCGCAGTCGGTCCCGTCGTCGCCTTCGGAACCGGCTTGCTCGGCAACGATCAGCAGCACCTCGTCGGCGTCGCCGTCGGACATCAGCACGGCCGCCTCGGCGATGCCGTCGGCCACCGGCGAGCCGGTCGGGCTGATGCACAGCACCGGGCCGCCCAGCCCCCACCGCGCGGCGAGGTAGCCGAGGATGCTGTTCGGCACCGACTGGAAGAAGAACAGCGGGCCGAGCCGCCCGCCGCCGGCGACGGTCTGCCGGACGTGCTCGGCCGACGCCCGGTCGCCGCCGCGGGTGACCAGCACCAGGCCGGTCCGTCCCCGGTCGCTCGGCGGCTCCGGCGGCTTGCCGTAGTGCTCGCCCAGGCAGCGGTCGGCCACCGCGGCCACCAGCGGGTTGAACGAGGAGTGCACGAAGCCGGGCACCACCGGCGGCGCGCCGTCCTCGGCCACCCACCACCAGGCCTGGTGCCGGATGCCGACCTGCGCGCCGGTGCTCAGGATGCTCATGCCGCCCGCACCAGCAGAGCGGTGTTCGCGCCGCCGAACGCCGAGTTCAGGCTCAGCGCGTACGGCGCGGCCAGCTGCCGCGGGCCGTCCACGATCAGGTCCAGCGGGCAGTCCGGGTCCGGCCCGAGGTAGTTGGCGTTCACGCCCAGCTTGCCCTCGGCCAGCGACAGCACGGTGATCACCAGCTCCAGCAGCCCGGAGGCCTCCAGCGCGTGCCCGTGCATGGACTTGGTCGAGCTGACCGGCACCCGGGCGGCGACCGGCCCGAGCGCCTCGGCCAGCGCGGCCGCCTCGGCCGCGTCGCTCATCGGGGTGCCGGTGGCGTTTGCGTTGACGTAACCGAGCTGCTCGGCCGCCACCCCGGCACGGGCCAGCGCCGAGCCGATCGCCCGGGCCAGGCCGCGGCCGTCCGGAGCCGGCTGGCATGGATGGTGCGCATCGCCGGCCCGTCCCCAGCCGGCCAGCCAGCCGATCGGTGAATGGTTCCGCCGGGCGGCGCTGCGCGCCGACTCGAGCACCAGCGCGGCCACCCCGTCGCCGAGCAGCAGCCCCTGCCGGTCCCGGCTGAACGGCCGCGCCACGCCGTCGCCGGCCAGCGCCTTGCCGGCGTCGAACAGCGCGTACTGGTCGGGTTCCACCAGGTAACCGGCCGCGATCACCGCCCGGTCCAGCTCGCCCCGGCTGATCAGCGAGGCCGCGGCGGCGACCGCGCTGCTGGCCGACACGCAGGCTGCGGTGTAGATCCTCGCCACCCCGGCCAGCCCGGCGGCCTCGGCCAGGCCGATCGCCTGCCCGGGCACGTCCGGGTGGCCGTGCACGGCCAGGAAGAGCGGGGTGGACGAGCGTTCGGGCCGGCCCAGGCCGGCCTCGGTGCAGGCATCGGCGACCGCGACCGCCAGCTCGACGGGCAGGCTGGCCACGTCGGGCAGGGTGGCCGCCACGGTCACCCGCCGGTTGCCGGTGTCGAACCGGCTGACCGGCGAGAAGGCGGCGGCACCGGCCAGCACCGCGGACAGCTGGGCCGCGCAACCACGACCGAGCGCGCTGGTCACCGCCAGGCCGGCAATGCCGATCGATGCCACCTCAGCCACTGCTTGCCGTCACCGATTCGTTCAGCAGCTGCACGGCGTCGGTGATGGTGCGCATCCGGGCCAGCTGGTCGTCGTCCAGATCCAGCCGGACCTGACACCGCTGCTCGACCTGGTGTACCAGCCAGGCCACCTCCATCGAATCCAGCCGCTCCACCTCCGGGTCGCGGCTGCGATGGGCCAGCGGCGCCAGCATCGAGACCAGCTGCGCCCGATCCAGCGGGGCCGTGTCCGTCATCAGACCTGCTGGCCGACGTTGGCCACCCGGGCGGCCACGGTGGCGGTGAATTCACCAACGTTCATCAGCGCAAGCTCTTCCGACTCGTCCTCGGCGAACCGGATGTGGTAGCGGTCCTCCACGCGCATCAAGAGATCGGCAAGGGCCAACGACTCCAGATCCAACCCGGCCGGGCCGAGCGTGGTGGCGTCGTCCACGCCGTCGGTGTCGTAGTTCATGTCCTTCAACGACGACACCACGAACGCGCGAACCTCGTCCTGCATAGAACACGTCCTTCCTTTACTGATATAGGGATTACGCGAAGCTGTCTGGCTGGTGGCCGCCGGCTCAGGAGGTCGCCGCGGCCCGCAGCGCGGATTTGTCGCGGACCAGCTTGCCGGTGGTGGTGCGCGGCAGCCTGGCCAGCTGCTGGTACGTGCGGGGCAGCTTGTAACCGGCCAGCCGCTCGGCCAGCCCGGCCTCCACCCGGTCGGTCGACGTGGTCGCCGGATCCAGCTCCAGGTAGGCGGAGATGACCGAGTCGAAGACCACCACCACGGCGGTCACGCCGGGCAGCGAGCCGATGGTGTGCTCCACCTCGGCCAGGTCCACCTGCAGGCCGCCGATGGTGACCTGGGAGTCCAGCCGGCCGAGGATGGTGACCAGCCCGGTGTGCGGATCCACCCGGCCGGCGTCCTTGGTCCGCAGCCAGCCGTCCGCCCACCGCTCCGGCACCGGCGGGCCGAGGTAGGGCGAGGCCGGCCGGGCGATCCGCAACTCGCCGTCCACCTCGCGGATCTCGATGCCCGGCGCCGGCCGGATCGCCGGCCGGTGCTCGCCGTACAGGTCGGTGCCGATCACGCCGACCTC
>DASUAC010000282.1:0-3457 GCA_035763985.1 Jatrophihabitans sp.
GACGATGGACCGGTTCAGGGTGCTGATCGAGTCGCCGCCGCCGCCGGAGGCGATCAGCGCGATCGGGCCGTACTGGGCCAGCAACTCCGCATCGCTGGCCCGGACGCTGCGGACCGCCTCCACCACCGGCCGGTGGGTGCCGAACACCGCCACCATCCGGGTCAGGCCACCCTCGGCCTGCTCGATGTAGATCACGTCCGCCTGGTCGATGCCGCGGGACGGCCGGCCGTTGGCGGTGTCGTCCACCTTGACCGCCAGGATCGGCCCGCTCGGCGCCGGTCCGACCCCGGTGAGCGGGTTCACCCTGGCCGTCGGCTTGGCCGGGGTGGTGGGCGTGGGCGTCGGGCTGGCCGAGGCGGAACTGCTGGCCTGGCTGGTGCTCGGCGCCGCCGACTTCTTCTTGCTGCTGTGGCAGCCGGACACGGCCAGGACCAGAACGAGCACGAGCGCGATCCCGCCCAGCTTCCGGTGGTTGCGGCGGGGCAGCGGGCCGATCATGTAGGAAACTCCTCGATGTTGACGTTCGGTATCACGTGGGTCGACTCCGATTGGTCGGTGCCACGAGCTTCGGTGCCGCGAGCTTCGGTGCCGCGCGGTTCCGTGCCGCGCGCCGCGGCCGGCGGTGAGCCCGGCCGGGCACCGTCGGTGGCGAACGGGTTGCTGTCGTCGATGTCGAAGTACTGCGGCAGCTCCCGGCGACCGGCCAGGTGCAGCAGGCGCGGCATCCGGCGTGCCCGCAGCGTACGGGTGTCGCGCACCGCGTCGTTGAAGAATCGCCGGGCGATCAACACCCTCGCTGCCGCCTCGGCGAGTTCCTCGGCTGCCGCCGACGGCAGCCGGTCGCGGTAGTAGGCCAGCTCGGAGATCGCGTGGCCGACCCGGTTCTCCGACTGCTGCCGCTCGGTGGCCGGCTCCAGGTTGGCGCCGTTGCCGCGCGGCACCGCCAGCGCGGTGCGGGCCGCGGCGGCCATCCGCCCAGTCAGCTCCGCCGGGACCGGGCTGCCGGGCATCTCGGCCAGGTGTTGCACCGCGGCCGCCCGCCGGACTAGTTGGGCGTCCAGGGCCGCCTGGGCCGCGTCCACCCGTGCGTGCAACCGGTCCAGCCGGGTCAGGGTCAACACGATCCAGGCGGTGAGCACCGCCGCGATCACGACCGCGAGCAGCAGCCAGCCTGCCGAAAGCACGAGCCAAGGTTACAAAGCGGCCCGGGCGGCCAGTCGGCGCCCCGGTACGAACTCACCCGTTCCGGAAACTCAGTGGCCCGGCGTCCGGCGTCAGCGTGCGTGGTTCAGGCGTCAGCGTGCGTGGTTCAGGCGTCAGCGTGCGTGGTTTCGGGGTCAGCCCAGCACCGCGGCGGCGATCGCGATCTCGTACACCCGCAGCACCTGGCCGGCCACCACGCTCCAGTCGTACGGGCCCACCAACTGCCGGCCGGCCTGCGCCAGCTCCCCGCGCAGCGGCGGGTCGTCGAGCAGCGTGTGCAGGGCGGCGGCGAGCGCGTCGGCGTCCCGGGTTGGGAACAGCAGGCCGCCGCGGACCCGCTCCCAGCCGCCGGCCGGTGCCCGGCTGACCGGCTCGTCGGCGCCGGCCGGCAGGTCGGTCTGCCCCTCGTCGAGCACCCGGCGGAACGCCTGCAGGTCACTGGCCACGATCGGTGCGCCGGCCGCCATCGCCTCCAGCAGGATGATGCCGAAGCTCTCGCCGCCGGTGTTCGGCGCCACGTAGACGTCCACGCTGCGCAGCATGCTGGCCTTCTCGGCGTCGGACAGCATGCCGAGCATCACCACCGCGCCCTGCAGCGAGCGGGGCAGCTCGTCCAGGAAGTCCTGCTGCTCCCCCCGGCCGGCCACCAGCAGCCGCACCCCGGGCCGGGTCCGCACCAGCTGCTGCAGGGCCGCGAGCAGCACGGTCATGCCCTTGCGCGGCTCGTCGTAGCGGCCGATGAAGCCGATCGTGCCGCCCTCGCCCGGATCCCGCGGATAGCCCGGCAGCGGCCCGGCGCCGGCGAAGTGCGCCACCGACACCCCGTTCGGGATCACCACCGCGTCGCCGCCGAGATGCTCCACGATCAGCTTGCGGGCAGCCAGCGACACCGCGATCCGGCCGGACAGCCGTTCCAGCACCATCTGCACCGCGCTGTCCAGCATCACCAGGAACCGGGACCGGGTCGAGGCGGCGTGGAAGGTGGCGACCAGCGGGACGTCGGCCAGCAGCACGGTGAGCAGGGACAGGCTGGGTGGCGCCGGCTCGTGCACGTGCACCACGTCGAAGTTGCCCTGCCGCAGCCAGCGGCGCACCCGGGTGGCCGAGACCAGCCCGAACTGCAGCCGGGCCACCGAGCCGTTGTACGGGATCGGCACGGTCTTGCCGGCCGCCACCACGTACGGCGGCAGGCTCGGCGCGTCCTCGTCGCCCGGTGCCAGCACCGACACCTGATGGCCCAGCCCGAGCAGGGTCTCGGCCAGGTCCCGTACGTGGCTCTGTACGCCGCCTGGGACGTCCCAGAGGTACGGGCAGACGATGCCGATCCGCATCGCTACCCCGAGCCGGTCGGCAGCTGCTCGACCGGATCCCGCAGCGGTGCCAGCCGCGCCGGATCCAGGTCGGCCAGCCACAGCTTCTGCAGCATGTGCCAGTCCGCCGGGTGGGCCGCGATCCGTTCGGCGAACACGTCGGCCAGTCGCTGGGTGGCCCGTTGCACCCGCTCACGCAGCCGGCCGTCGCCCAGCTCGACCGGCGGCCCGACCCACTGGCCCCAGCCGCCCGGCAGATAGAAGGTGTGCGCCGGCAGCAGCACCGCACCGGTGGTGGCGGCCAGCAGGGCCGGTCCGGCCGGCATCCGGGTCGGCTCGCCGAAGAACTGGACTCCTACGCCGTTGCGGGACAGATCCCGGTCGGCGACCAGGCAGACCACCTCGCCGGCCCGCAGCCGCTCGGCCAGCACCTGGCTGGGCGGCCGGTCGCCGCCGGTCAACGGCAGCACCCGCATGCCCAGGCTCTCCCGGTAGGCGACGAACCGGTCGAACAGCACCTGCGGATCCAGCCGTTCGGCCACCGTGGTGAACGGATACCCCTGGTTGACCAGCCACAGCCCGGCGACGTCCCAGTTGCCGCTGTGCGGCAGCGCCAGCACCACCCCGCGACCGGCGTCGACGCCGGCCTGCACGTGCTCGAACCCGTCGGTACGGGCACGGGCCAGCGTCTGCGCAACGTCCATGCTGGGCAGCCGGAAGGTCTCCATCCAGTACCGGGCGTAGGAGCGCATCGCCTTCCCGACCAGCCGGTCCAGCTCCGGCTCGGCCAGCCGGTTGCCGGTGACCCGCCGCAGGTTGGCCCGCAGCTGCCGTACCCCGCCGCTGTTCCGGCGGGTCACCAGGCCGGCCGACCGGCCGAACAGCCAAGCCGCCGCCGGCTCCGGCAACGCCCGCACCCCGCGCCAGCCGGCCAGATAGCCCAG
>DASUAC010000283.1:0-12269 GCA_035763985.1 Jatrophihabitans sp.
GGCTGTGTCACGGTGCCGCAGTTGCGCCGCCGGGTGGGACGGGCGGTGATCGGGCTCGATCCGACCGGCGCCGAACGGCGGCACCAACGCGCGTTGACCGAGCGGCGGGTGGAGTACCACCCGGGTGAGGACGGCATGGCCAGCCTGACCGCGCTGCTGCCGGCGCCGGAGGCGCAGCTGATCTACACCCGGCTGACTGCGTCCGCCCGATTGCTGCCTGCTGCGGATCCGCGGACGCTGGACCAGCAGCGCGCAGACGTGTTCATCGACGGCCTGCTGTCCGGCCTACCGGAGGATGCGCTGCCGCAAATGCAGGGTCGTCGGCCCGCGATCAATGTGGTGGTCTCGGCCGACACCCTGCTCGGCCTCGACGATCAACCCGCCCACCTGACCGGTTACGGACCCATCACCGCAGGCACCGCCCGCCGGCTGGCGGCCGAGGAATCCGGCACCTGGCGCCGGCTACTCACCGACCCCGTCACCGGAGCCCTGCTCGACATCAGCGAGCACCGCTACCGGCCACCCCAACGACTCCGCGACCTTCTCGCCGCCCGCGACGACACCTGTGTCTTCCCGACCTGCCAGCAACCCGGTTACCGCTGCGAACCCGACCACACCATGCCGTTCGGTCAAGGCGGGCCCACCCGCCGGGACAATCTGGCGCTGACCTGCCGTCGGCACAACCGGGCCAAGGCCACCGGCACCGGCTGGACCTACCGGCACGACCCCGACGGCACCTATACCTGGACCACGCCCACCGGCCACCGCTACACCAGCCCCGCCAGCCGGCCATGGACCACAACCGGTGACACGCCGGCACCAGTACCGGTCGAGCAAGACAATCCACCGCCGTTCTGAACTGAGAACGGGAACGCACGATTGAGCGACCAACGGAACCTGGTGAACAACACCGCCGGTCACTACACCTGACCGGCGGGTCAGCTACCGGCACTGCCGCCCGAGCAGCGCGGTTTCCCGGCGGCGTCCGGCAACGGGATCACGGTGCCGTGCACCAGTTCGACCAGCGTGCCGGCCGGCGGCAGGTTGCCGGTCCCCAGGATGGCGGCCGGCGCGCCGGCCTCGCGCAGCAGGATGCCGAGGTGGCTGAGCAGCGCACCCTCCTCGAACAGGAAGCCCGCCGCCACTCCGATCAGCATGGACAGCACCGCGATCGGCCGGGCCGCCGCCACGATCACCGGCTCGCCGGTCAGATCCAGCCGGTCCCGGAGCTGGCTCAGCAACGCGGCCTCATGGTCGGCGGCCACCGGCTGGGCGATGCTGATGATCGGGGCGATGCTGGACTCGGTCAGCAGCTCGTCGATGTCCAGCCGCTGCACCCGGCCCCGCGCCGTCCCCGGGCTGAGCACCCGGACGTTCGGCCGGGCCGGGAGCTGCCGGTCGCCGGCTGGGTCGGCACTTGCCGTGCCGGCTGGATCAGCGTTCGCCGGGCCGGCTGAACTGGCGTTCGCCGTGCCGGCTGGATCGGCGTTCGCGGAGTCGGCGGGGGCGGAGTAGTCGATGAAGTACAACGTGCCGTCGCTGATGACCCATTCCAGGACGGCGCGGGGATGCAGCAGCCGGGCATGCTCGCGGGTGGTTTCGTGCAGCACCGCTGCCTGCTCCGCGCCGACCAGCTCGCGCAACTGCGCCTCGGCCAGCGGACGGGCCGAGGAGAAGCCACGGTTGAGCGCGAGCAGGCCGTCCGCGGAGGCCTCCAGGTAGACCGAACCGTCCGCCGCCATGGTGGACAGCAGGGCCAGCTCGCCGTGCAGGTATTCCCTGCACAGGAAGGCCAATTCGGCACCATCGGCGGCAGCGGCCAGCCGGCGGACCGCGGCCGGCAGCTCGGCGCTGCGAACGATGTGCTGGCGTTCGTCCGGGCTGAAGTCGAGCACCACCCTCTCCGGCAGCTGGCTGCTCCAGCCGGCCAGCGGGTCGGCCGGCGCGTCCGGGTCCCAGTTCACCAGCCAGCCGGCCGGCACCCGGGCACCGCGGGCGATCGCGATCGCCCGCGGCAGCCGCCGCTTACCCCGGATCCTGGTGTATTCACCGGCACATTGGCCCAGCACCAGGTCGTGCGCGTCACCCTCGTACAACGGTGCGATGCGCAGCCCGGGGCGCTCGGAGCTGCCCAGACCGGCGGTACGCGGGCGTACCTGCACCACCCACAGCTGCTCGCCGTCCCAAGCCCACTCCACGTCGTGCCCGGTGCCGTCCTGGGCCAGTTCGGCCAGTGCCGATCGCAGCTCGCCGCGCCAGCCGGCGAGCTCACCGCCACCCAGCCGTTCCCGGGTGGGCACCGCCAGCCCGCCGACCAGTTCCGCACCGTGCCCGGCGGTCCATTCCAGGTAGGCAGCTCCGGACGGTTCACTGAAGGCCACCCCGGCGACCCGCGGCCGGATCGCCCGCTGGATCAGCACGCTCAGGTGATCCGGGCGCGGGATCCGGCCGAGCCGCCGGTAGTGCAACAGCGCCTTCGCGCTGAGGCCGGACACCCACACCTGCCGGACCGCGGCGGCCAGCGGAGTCTGTTCGCCGGCACCCGGATCATCGACGAACAAAGGGGAATCGACATCGACGATGCTGTCGAACACCCCGGCGAAGCTCAGCACCGTGCCGTCCTCGTCCGCCGAACTGCTGCGCACCACCAGCATCGGGCCGAGCCGTCCCAGCTGATCGGTCACGGTGGCGATCCGGTCGGCCAGCCGGATCCGGCCGGCGGTTGCGGCAATGCCGGCCAGCAGCTCGGCAAGCTCGGCCGCCGGGCAGCGCAGCAACTCACCGAGCCGGTCGGTGAGTTCGGCCCGGTCCGGCTCGGCCAGGCCGGCCAGCAGCCAGCCACCCGGCAACACCAACCCGGCCGGCACCCGGACCCGCGCGCCGACCCGGGCCAGGGCGGCCGCCTTGTTGCCGTACCGTGCCGGATCCCCGGCCAGGCCGAGGACGGCCGGTTCGGTCACGAGAAACTCCGATACAGCATCGAGGCCCGCGGCCCGTCGGCATGCTGGTACTTGCCGTTGTACAGCGCGACGTCGCCGAGGGTCTTCCACCACATCATCTGGCCGATCTGCATCCCGGGATAGACGATCACGTCATGGGTGGGGTAGAGCTGCAACGTCCACCGGCCGATGAAGCCGATGTCGCCCAGCGGCGCCGAGAGGTTGATGAACAGCCCGAGCCGCGCCACCGAGGACCGGGCGGCGAAGGTGGGAGCGTAGTGCTCGCTGCCCATCACCTCCCGGGTAGCGGCCAGGTAGAGCCGATTCGCCTTCAACTGCAGGCCATCGGACGGGATCCGCAGCTCCTCGGTGACGTTCTCGGTGCTGGCGTCGAGCAGGTCGCCGGCGTACACGATCAGGGTGTCGGACAGCGTGAAGTTGTAGCTGTTCGGGTTCACCGCGGTCTCGTCGAACGGGTCGATGATGATCCGGCCGGCCCGCTGTTCGAGCATGATCTGCTTGCCGGACAGGATCATTGCGTCGGCTCCCAGATCATTGCGCCAGCTCCCAGGTCATTGCGTCGGCTCCCAGGTCATTGCGCCAGCTCCCAGGTCATTGCGCCAGCTCCCAGGTCAGCGAGCCGGCTGCCGGTTCGTCCTCGGCTGCCGGATCGTCGGCCGGCCCCCGGCAGAACCGGCTCTGGGTGACGGCCACCGAGTTGGCGTACCGGCCGCGGTAGGGCATCACCTCGCCGCTGACGCCCCAGAACGCGACCTTGCCGATCAGCATCCCGGCATGCAGCCGGATCGGCTTGCAGACCCGGATCTCCAACGTCCAGCGCACGATCGCCCCGGTGTGGCCGAGCGGCGCGCTGACCTGGATCCAGACACCCAACGCGGCGATCGAGAGCGTGCCGTACAACTCGCAGGCATAGCGTTCGCTGCCGATGATCTCCAGCGTCTCGCCCAGATACAGCCGGTCCGGCTGCAGCACCACGCCCGCGGCCGGAATGGTCACCGGCGTCAACTCGCGCAGCGGCCGGCGGGTGTCGAACACCTCGGCGCCGCACTCGACCAGCCGGTGGCCGAGCCGGAAGCCGTAGCTGTTCTGCTCCACCTGCTCCGGGTGGAACGGTTCGATCGCGATCGTCCCGCTGCGGTGCTGCCGGACGATCTCAGGTCCGGTCAGCAACATACCGGGCTCGCCAGCACACCCCGGCAGAACTCCTCGACGTGCGCCAAGCCGTCCCGGCTGTTGTCGAACTCGACGTCGCACCGTATCCGGTCGAGCTGGAAGACCTGCTCGTCGTCCACCACGCTCAGATCGTCACGCAGCCGCAGCCGGGCCAGCCGCACCGCTCGATCGCACCGGATCCGGATGAAGTGAAAGCCCAGTTCGCGCAACCGGATCGCGTCCACCGCATGGTCGCGCAGGTCGGCGTTGATCGCGACCGTGCCCGGCGGCAGGGCCAGCAGCGAGCGCTCGAACCGTTCGACCAGCGCGGTGGGCCGGATCCGGCGGATGTTGCGGGCCAGATCCACCATCAGCTGCTGGTCCTGCTGATCGGCGGCCTTGCCGGTGGCGATCTCGGCATACACCAGATCCTGTAGCCGGCGCAGCAGCCCGGCTAACGGAATCAGCTCCGACGGACGACCGGCCTCGGCCAGCAGCCGGCGCAGCACCTCGGCGGTGGTGGACTTTCCGCTGCCGGTCTCACCGACCAGGCAGATCCGCATCGGGCCGACCGCCCGGTCAGCCGGCGGCGACATGCAGGTTCCGCAGGAAGGTCAGTTTCGACTCGTGCCGCTGGTAGTTCTCGATGCCGCGCTGGTCGAACCAGTCACCGAGCACCATACGCAGGCTGGCCAGATCGGCCCGTACCGAAGCGTAATCGGCGCCGGTCAGCGCCTGGCAGTAGATGTATTCCAGTTCGCACTGGAGAAGTTCCGGCATGCCGGGAATCCGCTGACCGTCCTGGTCGATCACCGTGCACCGGTCGTAGGCGATGCCGAAGACGTTCCCGCTGCCGATCGCCTCGACGCTCACGTCGTACCGGATCCGGCGGAAGCTGGCGTGCCAGTCCGGCGTCAGGCCGAGCACGTTGCGGACGTGCGTCGCCAGGTCGGTGTCGATCCGGACGCCGCGGGTGCGGGTCTCCGGCCGCTCATCGGTGTCGGCGGTGAACAGCTTGCGCTTGACCGTGTACCGGCCGTCGGTGGTCGGTATGAACGAGACGTAGCCCGCCTGCTCGGCCGGTTCGGAGATGGCATAGACGTGATTGAGGAAGTCCCACTGCTGGATCTCCTCGCGGAACTCCACGATCCAGCCGGCCAGGCCGCCGGCCGCGGCGTGCCGCAGGGTGTCCTGCGCAAGCAGGTAGACGTCCGGGTCACCGGTCAGCGTGAACTTGTGCTCGAGTTCGATGTCCGGACGGAGTTTCACCCGGAAACACAAGTAGTTGTTCACCTTCAGGTAGTGCTGGTCGAGGCCGGCGAGCAACGCGGCGGGGGCCGCGGCGGGCGGCACCGGTTCAGCCGGCAGCTTCAGGAACCGGACGTGGCCGGCATAGCTGTCGACGTGCAGGTACGGCTGCACCGTGCCGGCACCGGCCGGCCGGAGCAGGCCGAGCGGGACCGTGCCGGTTTTACCGAGCAGATCGGCGAGCGAGCCGGTGGACCGGCCGAGCACCGAGCCGGACCGGTCGAGCCGAAGCACCTGAGCGGACGGGCAATCGGCGATCGCGACGGTGTAGCTCTGGCCACCGTCGACCTGCGGGATGAACGCTGCCGCCGGGCATTCGACCAGACCGAGCTGCCATTCGGCCGGACGCTGCAGAGCCGAGCGCAACTGATGCGCTCCGGTCACCAGCCACACCGCATCGGCGCGACCCTCGAACACCCTGCCCTCCCTTGGCATCCGGCCGCTTGTCACGCCCTGACGCGATTTCGCCAGAAGCTATCACAACCATCAGCATTTTCCGGCTGGATCGAACAAAGCTGCCTACGCGGGGGCGGCGGCCGGTTCGTCGAGCCGGCCGCCGGCCGCCAGCGCAATCGGGCGCAGCGCAAAGGCGGCCAGCAGCACCACCGCAGCCATCGCCAGCCAGCCGTAGTCGGCCAGCGTGTGCAGCGACCACGCCACCACGAACGGCCCGAGCAGTTGCGGCAGCGAGTTGTACATTGACCACAGCGACTGGTTGTGCGCGGTGACGTCGTGCCGACGCAGGAACAGTCCCAGGCCCCAGACGGCGGCCGAGCCGGTCAGCTCACCGAGCGACAGCACGATCACCGCGGCCAGCAACACGAGGACCGAGCCGCCGAGCAGCCCGGTGACACAGCACAGCAGGCAGCCGCCGGCCAGCAGCAGGCCGGCCCGGACCGCGGACCGGGTGGCCCCGGCCAGATCCTCGCAACCGCGGGCCAGCGGCACCTGCAGCGCCACCGCGACCGCGGTGTTCACCGCCAGCGCAAGCCCGATCAGCCAGGGCCGGCCGGCGAAATGCCGCAGCACCAGCAGCGGAATGCCGATAGTCAGCATGCTGGTGCACAGGAACAGCGTGCCGAGCAACAGGCCCACCGCGGCGAACTCGCGGCCACCGGCCGAACCGCCGGCGTCCCCGGGCGGGGCCGGCAGCACCAGTTCGGCCGGTAACCGCGCCGCGAACCCGGCGGCCAGCAGGAACGACGCGGCGTTGCCGGCCACCACCAGGTACAGCCCGATCCGGCTGTCACCGGTGGCCAGCGCGCAGGCGGCGAGCAGGGATCCGGCGGCGAACGCCAGGTTGTACACCGACCGGTTGTAGGCGGCGATGCGCACCCGGTCGGTCACCGGTGCGAAGGCGTAGAGCACCACCTTGCGTACCGGGCTCTCCCACCCGTCCACCACCAGGACGAAGACGCTGAGCAATACGAACGCGAGGAAGCCGTGGATGACCAGGTACAGCGGAAACACCAGCCCGCGGATCAGATGGACCGCGATCAGCGAGCGCCGGTGGCCGAACCGGTCCGAGAGCCGGCCGAGCGGCACCCGGGCGAACAGGCTGACCACCCCGCCGACCGCGAGCCCGGTGCCGACCTGGGTGGGCGTGACGCCGACCAGCCGGACGAACAGCACCACGCTGGCGGTGAGGAACGACCCGGTGCCGAGCGAATCGACGGCGGTGATCAGCGCGTAGGCCCGCTCGTGCCGGCTGGGCGGCAGCAACCGCCGGATGCCGGAGGGGGCTGTCACGGCGCGCTGCTCCTCGACGGGTCGGGTACGGCGCCGGTCGGCACCGAGCGGCATCGTAACCCGGCCGCCGGCCACCGATCCGCAGAATGCCAGGCACGCAGCGGCATCGCGGATCCGGAGCCGTCCGGCAGTGGAAGCTCAGGGTGCGAGCTGTGCCGGCCGAGAGCGCTGCTCACCGGAGCCGGTCGCGGGCCGGCCGCGCAGTCGGCGTTCCAGCGGCTTCTCCACCCGCTCGGCCAGCAGCCCGGCCAGTGCTGTCGCGACGAGCAGCAGCACCAGCGAGCAGACCAGCTGCATCAGCGTGCCGCCGGGACGGTGGACGAAGGCGAAGTCCTTGAGGATCAGCTGGTGGAACAGGTAGAAGGCGTAGGACCAGATCCCTAGCCGGACCAGCCAGCCGGGCGCCGGCCTGCCGCCGGCCAGGTCGTGCTGGGCGGCGGCCACGATCACCAGTGCCCAGGGGATCAACATCAGCGCCACCGGCTGCAGGTGCATCGGCGCCCAGCCGGCCAACAGGTAGACCGCGGCGGCCAGCACGCTCACCGGCCCGAGCGGGATTCGGCCGAACGCACCACGGGAAACCAGCAGCGCCAGCAGGATGCCGGCGGCGAACTCGAGAAACCTGGCCGGCGGGAACAGGTACATCAGCCAGTACCGGACGCCGGTACCGCTGGTCGGATGCAGCAACACCGGCCACGCGATGGCGGCACCCAGCACGCAACCGAGCAACACCGCGGCGGCACGGGTGCTCAAGCCCCGCAGCCGGCCGATCACCAGCGGGAAGACCAGGTAGAAGAACGCCTCGCAGGACAGCGACCAGAGCACCGCGTTGCCGGCGAAGTGCACCCGGTCGCTCGGCACCCAGGCCTGCAGCCCGAACAGCGCCGGGAGCTGGTTGACCAGCGGGGACTCGCCGGTCACCAGGTTCAGCGCCACCCCGCCCCACCAGGCCAGCAGGTACAGCGGCAGGATGCGGGCGACCCGGCGCCGGTAGAACGACCGGGCGGTGTCGTCCGGCCGGCTGGACCAGGTGAGCACGAAGCCGGACAGCACGAAGAAGAACGCCACGCCGGACGAGCCTTGCCGGGTCAGGTGGCCCAGGCCGGGGCTGGTGATCAGTGCCGAGTGGGCATGGTGGGCGAAGACGGCGAACGCGGCGAGCGCCCGGATGCCGGTCAGCGAATCGAGCCGGCTCCGCGACTTGGCCGCCCGGGCGTCGGCGGCCGACCCGGCAGCGGCCCGCGACGGGAGAACACGCGGCAGCGGGGTGTTATCACGCGGTAGCGCGGTGGCGGGCGGCATCACGGCAGCAGTCGGCATAGCTCTCTGGTCCGTCACATGCGACGGCCGGCCACGTGCCGGCCCGGCCGGCCCGGTGGGGTTCTGGGCCGCGGCGGCGCACAGATCGCCTCATCCGGGCCGATCCGCGTACCTGATTGAACCCTACCCAGCCGGACGCCAGCTCATTCCGTCCGGAGACGGTTTGCTCCGGTTTATGGGTATGCGATCCAGGTCACCCACGGGAGATGCGCAGCGTGACCAGCTCGAAGGCCCGCAACTCCAGCCGCAGCGGGTCGGCCGGCTGGTCGGCGAGCGGGCGTTCCAGCAGGTCGGTACGCACCGCGGCCGCCGCCGGGAAGCCGGGAGTGAGCCGGCCGGTGGCCCGGCCGCCGCATGCCTCGTACAACCGGACGATCACATCGCCGGTGCCGTCCTCGGCCAGCTTGACCGCCTCGACCACGATGGCCGGCACGTCCGTCGAAGCGAGTGGAGTCACCGAGACGATCGGCGGCACCGCCGCGCCGGTGACCTCACGCAGCGGCAGGTTCAGCCGGTACCCGTCGGCAACCCCGGTGAGCAGGTCGCCGAGCGATATCGAATGCCGGAACACGTGCTCGCCCTGGTCGGCCCCCGGATCCGGGAACAGCGGTGCCCGCAGCAGCGACTCCCGGATCAGCGTGGTGGTGCCGCCGCCCGGCCGGGTGCTGCGGGTGACGTCGCGGCCGTACACCCGATCGTTGGCGACGGTCACCCCGAAGCCGGGCTCGGCGACGTGCACCCAGCGGTGCCCGCAGGTCTCGAACCGGGCAGCGTCCCAGGAGGTGTTGGCGTGGGTCGGCCGCCGGACGTGACCGAACTGCACCTCCGAGGCCGCGGTGTCGGCGTGCACGTCGAATCCGAACGCGAGCTTGAGCAGCTTCTGCCGCTCCCGCCACTGCACGGTGGTCTCGATCTCCAGCGACCGGCCGTCGATCGACAGCCGAGCCCGCTGCCGGACCGGCGAGCCGCCCACGGTGCGCTCGATGAGCACCGCGTCCCCGTCCAGCCGGACCGCGTCGGTGCGCACCGCGTCGATCCGTACCCGCTGGTAGCTGGCGTCCAGGTCCCAGGCGTCCCAGCGGTTCGGGGTGTCCCGGTAGAACTGCAGCTCGTTGCCGCGGGCGCCCGCCGGGATCGCCTGCCGGCCGCTGGCCCGGTCGCGCAGCGAAACCAGGAAACCCTCGGCGTCGAACTCGGCGGTCAGGTGCGCGCTGAACAACCGGAACCGGCCGTCGTGCAGACCGGCGGCGCGCTCGGCCGGGTGCACCGGCCAGGCGCCCAGCGCGGGCACGCCTGCCACCGGGAACGGCGCGGCGTTGAAGGCGACCCGGCCCGAGCCGGATCCGGACAGCCGGTCGAGCGCGGTGCGGATCAGCCGCTCGAGCTCCTCGGCCACCTCGGCGTAGTTCCGTTCGGCCTGCTGGTGCACCCAGGCGATGGACGAGCCCGGCAGGATGTCGTGGAACTGCTGCAGCAGCACGGTTTCCCAGGCGGCACGCAGTTGCCCGGCCGGATAGTCGGCGCCGGTACGGACGGTGGCGGTGGTCGCCCACAGCTCGGCCTCCCGCAGCAGGTGCTCGCTGCGGCGGTTGCCGGCCTTGGTCCGGGCCTGCGAGGTGTAGGTGCCGCGGTGGAACTCCAGGTACAGCTCGCCGGACCAGACCGCGGCGTCCGGCAGTTCCGCCTCGGCGCGTTGGAAGAACTCGACAGGGGTGCCCAGCTCGACGGTGGGCGAGCCTTCCAGGTCGGCCTTGCGCCGGGCGGTCTCCATCATCTCCCGGGTGGGCCCGCCGCCGCCGTCGCCGTAGCCGTACGGCACCAGCGACAGGTCCGAGCTGCCCCGCTCGGCATGCTGCCGCTCGGCGCGGGCCAGATCGGCCGCGGACAGGTCGGAGCCGTAGGTGTCGACCGGCGGGAAGTGGGTGAACACCCTTGTTCCGTCGATGCCTTCCCACTGAAAGGAGTGGTGCGGCATCCGGTTGGTGTCGGTCCAGGAGGTCTTCTGGGTGAGGAAGTACCGGCAGCCGGCCGCGGTGACGATCTGCGGCATGGCGGCCGAGTAGCCGAACGAGTCCGGCAGCCACACCTCGACCGGTTCCACGCCGAACTCGCGCAGGAAGAAGCCCTTGCCGGCGACGAACTGCCGCACCATCGCCTCGCCGCCCGGCAGGTTGGTGTCCGCCTCCACCCACATCCCGCCGACCGGGGTGAACCGGCCCTCGGCGACCCGGGCCCGGACGCGTTCGAACAGTTCCGGGTAGTGATCGCGAATCCATTGGTATTGCTGGGCACTGGAGGCGACGAACCGGAAGTCCGGGTAGCGATCCATCAGCTCCAGTACGTTCGCGAACGTCCGGGCCACCTTGCGTACCGTCTCCCGGACCGGCCACAGCCACGCCGAGTCGATGTGCGCGTGCCCGACCGCAACCACGTGATGCGCGCTGGCACTGGCCGGTGCGGCCAGCGCCGGTTTGAGCGCGGCCCGGGCCTCGGCGGCGGTGGCGTTCACCGCGTCCGGGTCCAGCCGGTCCACCGCCTGCTCCAGGGCACGCAGGATCCGCGCCCGGCGCGCCGAATCGGCGGGCAGTTCGGCCAGCAGCCCGGTCAGCACCCAGACGTCGCGCTCCAGCGCGCAGACCTCCTCGTCCAGCAGGCCGAGCCGGATCCCGCCGAGCCGGTAGAGCGGCTGGTCGCCGGCGGTGGCCGGATCGCCGAGCGGGGTGGGCTGGAAGGTCCAGTTGCCGCCGATATCCGGGTTGGCCGCCGCCTCGAGGTAGACGGTGAACTGCTCACCCGGCGCCGCCGCGACCGGGACGTAGCCGTTGCGCGGCTGTAGGGCCTTGATGACGGTGCCCGCGGCGTCGAAGGCCAGCCCCTCGGCCTGGAAACCGGGCGTGCTGCCGCCGAAGCCGAGGTCGACCGCCAGTTCGCGGACGGCGTCGGCCGGCCAGCCGGCCGGTACGGTGCCGGTGATCCGCAGCCAGAGCGTGCCCCAGGGCGGTCCCCACGGCTGGCCCGGTTCGACCGGCCGGAACGGCTTGTCCGCGATCTCGGCGAACGGCACCGGCTCGCCCGGCACCGGCCAGCCGGCCACCTCCACCTCGGCGCCGGCCCGGTACCGGCCCGGCAGTATCCGGTCGGCGTAGGCCCGCCGGATCCGGGCTTCGGCGAGGGCGGAGTTGTCGTGCATGCCAGCCTTCCCGGACGGGGCCGTCGGCGGTGGTACGCCGGTTTCGCTGCCGGGGTCTCCTCAGCAGCCCCGTCCTCGTTAGATAATCCCACCATGCGCGGGCAGGGCTTCGAGAACGTGGCGACGGTGCTGGTCGACCCTGCCGTCCTGAAGGACTTCGAACTCGACCTGATGGCGCACGATTTCCGGGTGTGGGCGGTGCACGCCGTCGCCACCTTCGCCGACGCGCCACGGCTGGCGATTCAGATCCGCCGGTCGCTGATCGACTGGAGCAACGGCCGGTGGCGGACCGCGGCGGACTGGACGCTGGTCTGGATCACCTTCGGTGAGAGCTGGCTGGACGGCGACGAGCCGATTCCCTGGCCGGCGCACCGGGCGCTGTGGAACAAGCTGGCCGAGTACGCCGACCACGTCCGGTACAACATGGGCCTGGGCGGGGTGCCACGGCTCAGCGTGCCCCGCGACCAGGGGTAGCCGCCGGCGCACGACCAGCGGCCGTAGCAGCACGATCAGCCGGCGTGTTCGCGGGCAGCACTCGCAACCGAAAGCAGTGGGCGGCCACCCACCCGAGGTCGATGGCCGCCCCCCAC
>DASUAC010000284.1:0-3809 GCA_035763985.1 Jatrophihabitans sp.
GCTGAACCGGCCGTGCGCTCAGCGCCAAACCAGTCAGGATTGCTCGGCATACGACAACCGCCCGGCTGCCGAGGTTCGGCAGCCGGGCGGTGCGAGCTTGACCGCAGGTCAGGCGGAGACGGCGTCTTCCAGCAGGTTCCGGGTGCGGTTGACGTCGACCGGAATGCCCGGGCCCATGGTGGTGGAGAAGGTCACCTTCTTCAGGTACTTGCCCTTCGCCGCGGCCGGCTTGGACCGCAGCACCTCGTCCAGCGCGGCACCGTAGTTCTCCACCAGCTTCTCGACGTCGAAGGACGCCTTGCCGATCACCAGGTGCAGGTTGGCCTGCTTGTCCACCTTGAAGGTGATCTTGCCGCCCTTGATGTCGGTGACGGCCTTGGCCACCTCCGGGGTGACGGTGCCGGTCTTCGGGTTCGGCATCAGCCCGCGTGGGCCGAGGATGCGCGCGATCCGGCCGACCTTGGCCATCTGGTCAGGGGTGGCGATCGCGGCGTCGAAGTCCAGGAAACCCTCCTGGATCGCCGCGATCAGGTCGTCGCTGCCGACCCGGTCGGCGCCGGCGGCCTCGGCGGCCGCTGCCTGCTCACCGGTGGCGAACACGATCACCCGGGCGGTCTTGCCGGTGCCGTGCGGCAGGCTGACCGTGCCGCGCACCATCTGGTCCGCCTTGCGCGGGTCGACCCCGAGCCGGATGGCGACCTCGACCGTTGCGTCGAACTTGGTCGGCGAGGTCTGCTTGGCGACCCGCGCCGCCTCCAGCGGGCTGTAGATCTTGGCCGGGTCGACCTGCTCGGCGGCGGCCCGGTATCCCTTGCTGCGCTTCGGCATTGCTCAATTGCTCCTTTGCAATCGTGGTCATCGCGGACGCCGGCCTTCGACGCCCTGCCACTGGTTCCCGGCCGGTCCGGCCAGGAGGTGAGTAGCTACGAGCTACTCGACGGTGATGCCCATCGACCGGGCGGTGCCGGCGATGATCTTGGTCGCCTGCTCCAGGTCGTTGGCGTTGAGATCCTCCATCTTGGTCTGGGCGATCTCACGTACCTGGTCCATGCTGACCTTGGCCACCTTGGTCTTGTGCGGCTCGCCGGATCCCTTGGCCACGCCGGCTGCCTGCAGCAGCAGCTTGGCGGCCGGCGGCGTCTTGGTGACGAAGGTGAACGAGCGGTCCTCGTACACCGAGATCTCGACCGGGATGACCTGGCCGCGCTGCGACTCGGTGGCCGCGTTGTAGGCCTTGCAGAACTCCATGATGTTGACGCCGTGCTGGCCGAGCGCGGGGCCGACCGGCGGCGCCGGGTTGGCGGCACCCGCCTGGATCTGCAGCTTGATGATCGCGGAAAGCTTCTTCTTCGGAGGCATGGCTATCTCTTCTTCTGATGGGCTGACGGGCTAGAGCGGCTAGATCTTCGACACTTGGCTGAACGACAGTTCCACCGGCGTCTCCCGGCCGAAGATCGAGACCAGCACCTTGAGCTTGGCGTGCAGCGAGTCGATCTCGGAGATGGTGGCCGGCAGCGTGGCGAACGGGCCGTCCATCACGGTGACCGATTCGCCGATCTCGAAGTCGACCACCTCCACCGGCGCCGCGGTGCCGGTGGCACCCGCCTCGCCGGCGGTGGACTTGCCGGCTGCCGCCGCCTTGTGGGTGGCCGGCGCCAGGATCTTGATGACCTCGTCCATCGACAGCGGGGACGGCTTGGAGGTCGCGCCGACGAATCCGGTCACTCCGGGCGTGTTGCGTACCGCGCCCCAGGAGTCGTCGGTCAGTTCCATCCGGACCAGGATGTAGCCGGGAAACACCTTGCGGTTGACCAGCTGGCGCTTGCCGTTCTTGATCTCGGTGACCTCTTCGGTCGGCACCTCGACCTGGAAGATGTAGTCCTCCATGTCCAGGGAGGAAATCCGGCTTTCCAGGTTGGTCTTCACCTTGTTCTCATAACCGGCGTAGGAGTGCACCACGAACCAGTCGCCGGGTGCCCGGCGCAGCTCGTTGCGCAGCTGCTCGACCGGATCGAGTTCCTCTTCCGCGGCGTCCGGCTCAGCGTGGCCGGTCTCGGCGGCCAGTTCCTCGGCCACCTCGGCGCTGGCTTCGGCCCAGGCGGCGTCGGCAAGCTCCTCGGCCGCCTCGTTGTACTTCTCCTCGGCGCTGACGCCGTACACCTCGTCCTCGACATCGAGGGCCGGCAACCCCTCCTCGAACTGGGGCTGCTCGGCGTCCCCCGCGCCGGGCAGGCCGAACTCCTCCTCGGTCGGTCCGGCATCGTTGTGGAACTCGGTCACGGCTCTCTTCCTTGTTGCTCCGGCTCGCTGAGCTGCTTCATGTCCTGTGCGCTTTGATTCGGCGTGGTCGGCCGGTCGGGCCTAGCCGAAGACCGCGATGACCAGCTTGGCGAGGCCCAGGTCGAGCAACGCCACCACGGTCACCATGACCACCACGAACACCAGCACCACCACGGTGTAGGTGGTCATCTCCCGGCG
This sequence comes from Jatrophihabitans sp., assembly GCA_035763985.1. Lineage (GTDB taxonomy): Bacteria > Actinomycetota > Actinomycetes > Mycobacteriales > Jatrophihabitantaceae > Jatrophihabitans_A. The sequence continues at coordinate 2,479 of DASUAC010000284.1, forward strand.
GGAGGGCCAGAGCACCTTCCGCATCTCCGAGACGGTCTCGCGGGTACGCCGCTGCAATGCCAGCAGCAGCATCGGCAACCAGCGCCACAGCAAGCTCAGCCCACCGCGGCGATCGTCCCGATCCGGGCGCGACGCCGGCGCGGGTGCTGCCTGTGTCTCAGTCACCGTAACTCCTCTCGGGCGCCGGTCGGTGCCGGGCACTGGACCCGCTGGCCGATCGGCGCTGCTGGCGCAGGGGCGACAGGACTCGAACCTGCAACCGCCGGTTTTGGAGACCGGTGCTCTACCAATTGAGCCACGCCCCTTCAAGCGTCCGGCCGGCCTGCACTCGCCGCAACCCGGTCGGTCACCGAAGGTGAATCCCCGTCCAGCCGATAAGCACGCATTCAGCTACCTTCGAGTAGCGGGATGCGCGCATGCTTGCGCACGGCCGACTGGGGACCCGAATAGCCAGTGTAGAGGGTGGGCCAGCCCTGGCCAAAAACGCTGCCCACCGGCCGCCGATCGACGGCCCGGCCACCGGCCAACTGCGACGCCGGCGGCTGCCGCGGTCTGACACCATGGAGATATGGGAACTCGCATCTCCGACCGGATCGCCGCCATCGCCGAATCGGCCACCCTGGCCGTCGATGCCAAGGCCAAGGCGCTCAAGGCCGCCGGCCGGCCGGTGATCGGGTTCGGTGCGGGCGAACCGGACTTCCCGACGCCGGACTACATCGTCGATGCCGCGGTGGCGGCCGCCAAGGATCCGCGTTACCACCGGTACACCCCGGTGGCCGGGCTGCCGGAACTGCGCGAGGCGATCGCGGCCAAGACGCTGCGGGACAGCGGTTACCAGGTGTCGCCGAGCCAGGTGCTGGTCACCAACGGCGGCAAGCAGGCGGTGTACAACACCTTCGCGGCGCTGCTCGACCCGGGCGACGAGGTGCTCCTGGTGGCGCCGTACTGGACCACGTACCCGGAGACCATCCTGCTGGCCGGCGGGGTTCCGGTGCCGGTGCTGACCGACGAGACATCCGGCTACCTGGCCGGCGTCGAGCAACTGGAGGCGGCCCGCACCGAGCGCACCAAGGTGCTGCTGTTCGTCTCGCCGTCCAACCCGTCCGGCGCGGTGTACCCGCCCGACCAGGTGGCCGAGATCGGCCGGTGGGCGGCCGAGCGCGGGCTGTGGGTGGTCACCGACGAGATCTACGAGCACCTGGTCTACGACGGCCGGCAGCACGTCTCCATCGCCGCCGCGGTGCCGGAACTCGGCGATCGGGTGGTGGTGCTCAACGGCGTGGCCAAGACCTACGCGATGACCGGCTGGCGGGTCGGCTGGATGATCGGTC
>DASUAC010000285.1:0-5731 GCA_035763985.1 Jatrophihabitans sp.
TGCAGCAATCCGGTCCGCAGACCGCGGCGGCGCTGGCCGAGCGGCTGGAGTTGTCGCCGGCCGCGATCCGCCGGCATCTGGACGCCCTGGTGGCGACCGGGGTGCTGGCCGAGGTCGAGGCCAAGCCGTCCGTCCGCCGCCCGCGCGGCCGTGGACGTCCGGCCCGGGTGTACGCGCTGACCGACGCCGGCCGCAGCCGGTTCGGCCACGCCTATGACGACCTGGCGGCGACCGCCCTGCGGTACCTGCGGAACGAGGGCGGCGAGCAGGCGCTGGTCGCCTTCGCCGAGCACCGGGCGGCCGGGCTGGCCGACAGCATCCGGGGCCGGTTGGCCGACGCCCCGGCGGACAGCACCGACCAGCAGGCGGCCGTGGTGGCCGAGGTGCTCACCGAGGCCGGCTACCTCGCCGACATCGCGCCGGTCGGCCAGGGCACCCAGATCTGCCAGCATCACTGCCCGGTGGCGCACGTGGCGGCCGAGTTCCCGGAGCTGTGCGAGGCCGAGACCCGGGCGCTGGCCGCGGCGCTCGGCACCAACGTGCAGCGGCTGGCCACCATCGCGCACGGTGACGGGGTGTGCACCACGCACGTGCCGCGGCCACCGGCCGTCCAGGTGAAGAACGTGAAGAGCGTGAAGAGCGTGCAGAACAAGAACACGAGCACCGACAGCACCGCACCGAACAGCACGGGAGGCTGAAGTAGTGACCACAGCAGCAGAGCGTCCGATTAGCCAGGATGAGCAGATCCAGGCGCTCTCGACCTATAAGTTCGGCTGGGCCGACACCGACATCGCCGGTGCCGGCGCCCAGCGCGGGCTGTCCGAAGAGGTGGTGCGCAACATCTCCCGGCTGAAGAACGAGCCGGAATGGATGCTGGAACGCCGGCTCAAGGCCCTGCAGATCTTCTTCAAGAAGCCCATGCCGAACTGGGGCGCGGATCTGTCCGGGATCAACTTCGACTCGATCAAGTACTTCGTCCGCTCCACCGAGCAGCAGGCGACCAGCTGGGACGAACTGCCGGCCGACATCAAGAACACCTACGACAAGCTCGGCATCCCGGAGGCGGAGAAGCAGCGGCTGGTGGCCGGGGTCGCCGCCCAGTACGAGTCCGAGGTGGTCTACCACAAGATCCGCGAGGATCTGGAGAGCCTGGGCGTGCTGTTCCTGGACACCGACACCGCGCTGCGCGAGCACGAGGAGCTGTTCCGGGAGTACTTCGGCACGGTCATTCCGTCCGGCGACAACAAGTTCGCCGCGCTGAACACCGCGGTGTGGTCCGGCGGCTCGTTCATCTACGTGCCGAAGGGGGTGCACGTCGACATCCCGCTGCAGGCCTACTTCCGGATCAACACCGAGAACATGGGCCAGTTCGAGCGGACCCTGATGATCATCGACGAGGGCGCCTACGTGCACTACGTGGAGGGCTGCACCGCGCCGATCTACTCCTCCGACTCGCTGCACTCGGCGGTGGTGGAGATCATCGTCAAGCCGGGCGGCCGGTGCCGTTACACCACCATCCAGAACTGGTCGAACAACGTCTACAACCTGGTCACCAAGCGGGCGGTCGCCCAGCAGGGCGCGACCATGGAGTGGGTGGACGGCAACATCGGCTCCAAGGTGACCATGAAGTACCCGGCGGTCTGGATGACCGGCGAGCACGCCAAGGGCGAGGTGCTCTCGATCGCCTTCGCCGGCGAGGGCCAGCACCAGGACGCCGGGGCCAAGATGGTGCACGCCGCGCCGCACACCTCCTCGACCATCATCTCCAAGTCGGTGGCCCGCGGCGGCGGCCGGACGTCCTACCGCGGCCTGGTCCAGGTCGAGCCCGGTTCGCACCACAGCCGTTCCACGGTGAAGTGCGACGCGCTGCTGGTGGACACCGTCAGCCGGTCGGACACCTACCCGTACGTGGACGTCCGGGAGGACGACGTGGCGATGGGCCACGAGGCGACGGTCTCCAAGGTCAGCGAGGACCAGCTGTTCTACCTGATGAGCCGTGGGCTGAGCGAGGACGAGGCGATGGCGATGATCGTGCGCGGCTTCGTCGAGCCGATCGCCCGCGAGCTGCCGATGGAGTACGCGCTGGAGCTGAACCGGCTGATCGAACTGCAAATGGAAGGCGCTGTCGGCTAAGTGACCGCTCTGCCCACCGAAACCCGTAATCCCACCGGCTCGCCGGCCGAGCGGTTCACCTCCTTCGATCCGGACGCGTTCGGCGTGCCCACCGGCCGGGAGGAGGACTGGCGGTTCACCCCGTTGCGCAAGCTGCGGCCGCTGTTCCAGCCGTTCGAGTCGGAGAACACCTTCGGCTTCGAGACCGAACTGCCGGACGGCGTGCACCTGGAGTTCGTCGGACGTGACCATCCGCGGGTGGGGACGGCGTTGACCCCGGCCGACCGGGTGAGCGCGCTGGCCGCCGCCGGCGTACCCGGCGTGGTGCTGGTGACCATCCCGGCCGGCGCCGAGCTGACCGAGCCGATCATGCTGCGTTCGATCGGCAAACCCGGCCTGAACTACGGCCACTTCGTCATCGATGCCGGCGAGCGGTCCCGGGCCACCGTGGTGATGGAGCACCTCGGCAGCGTCACGGTGGCCGCCAACGTCGAGGTGCTGGTGGCCGACGGCGCTGAGCTGAACCTGGTCAGCGTGCAGGACTGGGAGCCGGACGCCGTGCACCTGGCCGCGCACGCGGCGCTGGTCGGCCGGGACGCCGGCTACCAGCACATCGCGGTGAACCTGGGCGGCGGGCTGGTGCGGCTGAACCCGACGGTGCGCTTCGCCGGGCCGGGCGGGCAGGCCAAGCTGTCCGGCGTGTCGTTCTGCGGCGACGGCCAGCATCAGGAGGCCCGGCTCTACGTCGACCACAGCCAGCCGCACTGCACCTCCGACGTGGTGTACAAGTCGGTGCTGGAGGGCGACACCGCCCGCACGGTGTGGATCGGCGACGTCCGGATCCGGCCGGAGGCGGTCGGCACCAGCACGTACGAGCTGAACCGGAACCTGCTGCTGTCCGACGGCGCCCGGGCCGACTCGGTGCCGAACCTGGAGATCGAGACCGGCGAGATCGTCGGCGCCGGGCATGCCAGCGCCACCGGACGGTTCGACGACCTGCAGCTGTTCTACCTGCAGGCGCGGGGGATTCCGGCCGAGCAGGCCCGCCGGCTGGTGGTCCGCGGCTTCCTCGCCGATGTCATCGACCGGGTGCCGGTGCCGGAGCTGCGGGAGCGGCTGATGGCCAGCGTGGACGCCAGGCTGGGCGGCCGGCCGGACGAGCCGGACACCGAGCCGGACACGGAGCCGGTTGCCGAGTCGGGGGAGGACGCGTGACCGAGCAGACGCTCACCCGGTTGTGTTCGTTGAGCGAGCTGAGCGATGACAAGCCGCTGCGGGTGGAACTGGCCGAGCTGGACGTCGCGGTGGTGAAGGCCGGCCAGGAGGTGTTCGCGATCGAGGACGTCTGCTCGCACGCCGACTTCCCGCTTTCCGACGGCGAGGTGACCGGCTGCACCCTGGAGTGCGAGCTGCACGGTTCCCGGTTCGACCTGCGCACCGGCCGGCCGACCGGCCCGCCGGCCACCCGTCCGGTGCCGGTGTATCCGGTCACCGTGATCGACGGCGAGGTGTACGCCGACCTCGAATCGCCCATCGTTACTGAGGAGAACTGATTCAATGCCCACCCTGGAGATCCGGGACCTGCACGTCGCGGTGGAGGACAAGCCCATCCTGAAAGGCGTGAACCTCACCGTCGCGTCCGGGCAGACGCACGCGATCATGGGCCCGAACGGTTCCGGCAAGTCGACGCTGGCCTACGCCATCGCCGGTCATCCGCGCTACACGGTGACCTCCGGCGACGTACTGCTGGACGGGGTGAACGTGCTGGAGCTGGCAGTCGATGAGAGGGCGCGAGCGGGCCTGTTCCTGGCCATGCAGTACCCGGTCGAGGTGCCAGGCGTGTCGGTGTCGAACTTCCTGCGCACCGCGGCGACCGCGGTCCGCGGCGAGGCGCCGAAGCTGCGTACCTGGGTCAAGGAGGTGAACTCCGCCATGGCCGAGCTGGAGATGGACAAGGCGTTCGCCGAGCGCAACGTCAACGAGGGCTTCTCCGGCGGTGAGAAGAAGCGGCACGAGATCCTGCAGATGTCGCTGCTCAAGCCGAAGATCGCGATCCTGGACGAGACCGACTCCGGCTTGGACGTGGACGCGCTGCGGGTGGTCAGCGAGGGCGTCAACCGGGTGCGGGAGACCGGTATCGGCACCCTGCTGATCACCCACTACACCCGGATCCTGCGCTACATAAAGCCGGACTTCGTGCACGTGTTCTTCGACGGCCGGATCGTGCAGTCCGGCGGCGCGGAGCTGGCCGAGGAGCTGGAGGCCCACGGTTATGCCGGGTACGGGGTGAACGAGCCGGCCTCGGTGTGAAGGGCAGTCCAGTGGCTTTCGACGTCGACGCCGTCCGGCGTGACTTCCCGATCCTGAGCCGGCAGGTGCACGGCCGCCCGCTGGTGTACCTGGACTCGGCCAACACCTCGCAGAAACCGCAGGTGGTGCTGGACACGCTGGACGAGTACTACCGGCTGCACAACGCGAACGTGGCCCGCGCGGTGCACACGCTCGGCTCGGAGGCGACCACGCTGTTCGAGGCGGCCCGGACGAAGGTCGCCGCGTTCGTCAACGCACCCAGCCGGGACGAGGTGATCTTCACCAAGAACATCTCCGAGTCGCTGAACCTGCTGGCCTACTCGCTGTCCAACGCGACCACCTTCCCGGGCGCCGAACGCTTCCGGATCGGTCCAGGCGACAACGTCGTGGTGACCGAGATGGAGCACCACTCCAACCTGGTGCCGTGGCAGCTGCTGGCGCAGCGCACCGGCGCGGAGTTCCGCTACATCCCGATCGACGAGGACGGCCGGCTGGTCGACTCGGCGATCGACGAGCGGATCGACGAGCGGACCAAGGTGGTCTCGTTCGTGCACCAGTCCAACGCGCTGGGCACGGTCAACCCGGTGCGCCGGCTGGTGGACCGGGCGCGGGCGGTCGGCGCCCTCTCTATCGTGGATGCGGCGCAGTCGGCGCCGCACCGGCCGCTGGACGTCCAGGCGCTGGGCGCGGATTTCGTCGGTTTCACCGGGCACAAGCTGTACGGGCCGACCGGGGTCGGGGTGCTCTGGGGCCGGTACGAGCTGCTCGCCGCGCTGCCGCCGTTCATGGGCGGCGGCGAGATGATCGAGACGGTGGACCTGTCCGGCACCACGTACGCCGCGCCGCCACACCGGTTCGAGGCCGGCACCCCGATGATCGCCGAGGCGATCGGGCTGGGTGCGGCCATCGATTATGTCTCCGGCATCGGGATGGCCGAGATCCAGGCGCACGAGGAGGCGCTGACCGGCTATGCGCTCGACGCGCTGAGCGGCCTGGCCGGGTTGCGGATCATCGGACCCGCCACCCCGGTGGACCGCGGTGCGACGATCTCGTTCACGGTCAAGGGCATTCATCCGCACGACGTCAGCCAGCTGCTGGACGAGCAGGGCATCGCGGTGCGCGCCGGGCACCATTGCGCCCGCCCGGTCTGCGTGCGGTACGGCGTGCCGGCCACCACCCGCGCCAGCTTCGGCGTCTACACGACCACCGAGGAAATCGACGCGCTGGTGCGCGGTGTTGAGCGGGTGAAGGAGATGTTCACCTGATGACGCTTCCCATGGAAAGCATGTACCGCGAGATCATCCTCGAC